>NZ_LEKI01000100.1:0-22053 GCF_001029525.1 Nocardiopsis sp. RV163
CCCGTCCCCCCGCCCCGGAGCCCCGGCGGGCCTGGGCGGACCGGCCCCGCAGCGGCGGGCACCGCCCTCACCCTCACCAATCCGACCGACATCATCGCGACCCTGCCCTACCTGGTGGGGGCGCCGCCCGATCCTGGGATCGTGGTCCTCGCCGTGCGCGACAAGGGCGTGCACTCGGCGTTCTGCGGCGACCTGGACCGCCTGGCCGCCGCCGGCGACCCGCTGGAGCGCGCGGTCGTCCCCGTGGACATGGCCGCCGCGGAGGGCTGCACTTCCCTGGTGGTCGTGGCCTACGGGCCGCCCGAACGGGTCACGCCCCACGTCGACAGGATCCTGTCCGCCGCCCGGAGCCGCGGCCTGGCCGTCGTCGACGCCCTGCGGGTCACCGGCGGCCGTTACTGGTCCTACACCTGCGCCAGGGCCGACTGCTGTCCGGTGGAGGGGACGGTGGTCAACGTGGACAGCTCCACCGTCCCGGCCAGCGCGGTCCTGCACGGGATCGTCCCGGTCCAGCCGCTCTCGGAGGTCACGGCCGAGATCGAGCGGGTGCGGGAGGTGCTGCGGCCCGTGCGCGGCCCCGAACGCGCCGCGATGGACGCGGTCGCAGGAGAGGTACAGGCGCGCGCCCGTCGGCTCCTGGACCAGGGGATGCGGGGCTCGCTCACCGACCGCGGCCTGAGCGCCGTGCTCGCGGCGGTACGGGCCGAACGGGAGGGCCGGGGCGTCACCGGCCGGGAGGAACTGGCCTGGCTGGGGGTCTACCTCGGCGAGATCCGGGTGCGCGACGAGGCGTGGGCGCGCATCACCGCCGAGGCGGCCCCCGCCCACCAGGAACTGTGGGCCCGGGTCACCCGCCACCTGCCCCGGCATCAGCGCGCGGCGCCCGCCTCACTGCTGGCGGTCGCGGCCTGGCAGCGCGGGGACGAGCGCCTGGCGGCCGCGGCGCTGGAGGTGGCCCTGGACGCCGACCCCGGCTACTCCATGGCGGTGCTGATGAGCCGGGCGCTGGCCTGGGGGCTGCCCGTGGAGCGCTGGCGGGAGTTCACGCCCCGCTGGCTGCGGGCGAGGAGCAAGCGGCCGCAGGAGTGAGGGGCGCGGCCCCCGCGGGGCGGGTCCGGGCCGCGACCGCCGCCCGGAACCGGCTCCCGGGGGCCCGGGCCATGGCGGGGGCATTGGCCGCGACACCCTAGGCTTGGACTCATGCCGGAGTACATCTACACCATGAACAACGTGCGCAAGGCGCACGGCGACAAGGTCGTCCTGGACAACGTTTCGGGGTCGTTCCTGCCCGGAGCCAAGATCGGTGTCGTGGGCCCCAACGGTGCGGGTAAGTCGACGCTTCTGAAGATCATGGCCGGCATCGAGCAGCCGTCCAACGGCGAGGCGAGGCTCATGCCCGGTTTCACCGTCGGTCTGCTCGCGCAGGAACCCCACCTCGACCCGGACAAGACCGTCCTGGAGAACGTCGAGGACGGCGTCGCCGAGACCAAGGCGATGCTGAACCGCTTCAACGAGATCGCCGAGCAGATGGCGACGGACTACTCCGACGACCTGCTCGAGGAGATGGGCAAGCTCCAGGAGCAGCTCGACCACCGGGGCGCCTGGGACCTGGACAGCCAGCTGGAGCAGGCGATGGACGCGCTGCGCTGCCCGCCCGGCGACGCCTCCGTCACCCAGCTCTCCGGTGGCGAGAAGCGCCGCGTGGCCCTGTGCAAGCTCCTCCTGGAACAGCCCGACCTGCTGCTGCTCGACGAGCCCACCAACCACCTGGACGCCGAGAGCGTGAACTGGCTGGAGCAGCACCTGGCCAAGTACCCGGGCACCATCATCGCGATCACACACGACAGGTACTTCCTGGACCACGTCGCCACGTGGATCCTGGAGCTGGACCGGGGCCAGTTCTATCCCTACGAGGGCAACTACAGCGTCTACCTGGAGACCAAGCAGGCCCGACTGAAGGTCGAGGGGCAGAAGGACGCCAAGAAGGCCAAGCGGCTCAAGGACGAGCTGGAGTGGGTCCGCTCCAACGCCAAGGCCCGCCAGACCAAGAGCAAGGCCCGCCTCCAGCGCTACGAGGAGATGGCCGCCGAGGCGGACAAGACCCGCAAGCTGGACTTCGAGGAGATCCAGATCCCGCCGGGCCCGCGTCTGGGCAACACCGTGGTCGAGGTCAAGAACCTCACCAAGGGCTTCGACGATCGCGTGCTCATCGAGAACCTGAGCTTCTCGCTGCCGCCCAACGGCATCGTCGGCGTCATCGGCCCCAACGGCGTCGGCAAGACGACGCTGTTCAAGATGATCGTCGGCGAGGAGACCCCCGACCAGGGCAGGATCAACGTCGGTGAGACCGTCGAGATCTCCTACGTCGACCAGTACCGCGGTCGCATCGACGACACCAAGAACGTCTGGGAGACCATCTCCGACGGCGAGACCTTCATCGAGGTCGGCAAGGTCGAGATCCCCAGCCGCGCCTACGTCGCCGCGTTCGGCTTCAAGGGCTCCGACCAGCAGAAGCCGTCCGGGGTGCTCTCCGGCGGTGAGCGCAACCGCGTGAACCTGGCCCTCACCCTCAAGCAGGGCGGCAACCTGCTGCTCCTGGACGAGCCCACCAACGACCTGGACGTGGAGACCCTCGGCTCGCTGGAGAACGCGCTGCTGGACTTCCCCGGCTGCGCCGTGATCACCTCCCACGACCGCTGGTTCCTCGACCGCGTCGCCACGCACATCCTGGCGTGGGAGGGCGACGCCAACTGGTACTGGTTCGAGGGCAACTTCGAGTCCTACGAGAAGAACAAGGTCGAGCGCCTGGGCCCCGACGCCGCGCGCCCGCACGCGGTCACCCACCGCAAGCTCACCCGCGACTGACCGGCCGGGGCCGAGCGCCCCGCGCCGAGCGGTTACCAGGGCCCGCGGCAGGATCCCCGATCCGGCCGCGGGCCCTCGCGTTCTCCGCCCGGACGACTCGTCCGGGCCGGGGCGGTCGCATACCCTGGTGGCGATGACTTCCGCGCGCGATTCCCAGCAGAGCGCGGGCGAAAAGCCCGTGCAGATGACGTTCTACGAGGCCGTGGGCGGTGAGGAGACCTTCACCCGCCTGGTCCGCCGCTTCTACGAGGGGGTGGCCGACGACCCCGTGCTGCGGCCCATGTACCCCGAGGAGGACCTGGGCCCCGCCGAGGAGCGCCTGCGCCTGTTCCTCATCCAGTACTGGGGCGGCCCCCGCACCTACAACGAGCAGCGGGGACACCCCCGGCTGCGCATGCGGCACGTGCCGTTCCGCATCGGCGCCGCCGAGCGAGACCTGTGGCTCACGCACATGCGCGCCGCCGTGGACTCCCTGGAACTGCACGAGGCCATGGAGCGCCAGCTCTGGGAGTACATGGTCATGGCCGCGCACAGCATGGTCAACGTGCCCGAGGAGAACACCGTCCCCGAGGTCGCCGACCCCACCCGGGTCTCGGTGTCGGCGAAGGGCGACGACGGGGACGACGGCGAGGCCGTCACCATCTCCCTCAAGTGATTTGAGGCGAGACGGCGGCCGGGACGGGGCCTGCCGGTCCCCGCCGCGGTGCTCAGGCGTAGTCGGCGAGGAAGGCGCGCTCGACCTCGTCGAGCCGCCGGGCGCGCTGCGTGGGCACGTCGAAGCCGACCAGCACCGTCCGGGCCCGCAGGTACACGGTGGTCTCGTCCCGGATCTCGTAGGCCAGCGTGAAGCTGGCGTTGCGCACCTCGGTCACCCACAGCTCCACGCGCACCGGCTCGGAGCGGGGCAGCAGCGGGGCCACGTAGTCCGCCTCCTGGCGGGCCACCACCATGGCGCCGAAGACCTCGTCGCCCTCGACGGCGCCGCCGTAGCGCAGGAAGGACACCCGGGCGTCCTCCAGGTAGGTCAGCATCCGGACGTTGTTGACGTGGTGCTGCGGGTCGAGGTCGGCGTAGCGGACCTGCGCGAGGTGCACGTGCCTGCGGGGCTCGGCCGTCCGGGTGCCGACGGCTCCGGTCTCGGTCTGTGTCACGTCCGGATCCTCTCGCGCTGTTCTCCCGGGGGAGCGGTTCCCCCCGATTGTCTCAACGCTTGGCGGAGGAACGGGCACCCCCCGGTGCCCGGCCCCTGTGTTGTTGCTCTCGCGGGGCGGACACCGGGGGACGTCTCAGCCCACTCGTAGTCCCAGGTGGTGGGCGAGGAAGGCCAGCTGCTCGGAGTTGAGCGCCACGCTGCGGCTCACCGACCGCGAGCTGTGGCCCACCTCCGACTCCCGGCGCAGCAGGATCGGCCGCTCCTCGGGCGCTGCCGCCGTCGCGTGCTGCATCATCGCGCACAGCTTGCGCGCGTGCAGCGGGTCCACCCGGGTGTCGTTGTCGAACACGGTGAACAGCGTCGCCGGGTAGCGGATGCCCTCGCGCACGTTGTGGTAGGGCGAGTATCCCAGCAGCCACCCCAACTGTTCGGGGTCTTCGGCGGTGCCGTACTCCACGTTCCACAGCTGGCCCAGTCCGAACCGCTCGTAGCGGACCATGTCCAGCAGCGGGGCCGAGCAGACCGCGGCGGTGAACAGGTCCGGCCGCTGCGTGACCATGGCCCCCACCAGCAGTCCGCCGTTGCTGCCGCCCATGACGGCCAGGTGCTCGGGGTCGCTCACCCCCGTGGCGACCAGGTGCTCGGCCGCCGCCGCGCAGTCGTCGAAGACGTTCTGCTTGTCGGCGAACATGCCCGCCCGGTGCCATTCCTCGCCCTCCTCCAGTCCGCCGCGCAGGTTGGCGACGGCGTACACGCCGCCCGCGCGCACCCAGGCCAGCGCCACCGCCGAGTAGGCGGGCGTGAGGGAGATGCGAAAGCCCCCGTAGCCGTACAGGACGGTCGGCCGGGGCCCTTCGGCGGGAGCCTTGGGGGACACCACCAGCATGCGCACGGCCGTGCCGTCGCGGGAGGTGTAGGCGACCTGCTCCACCCGCACGTCGGGCAGGTCGATTTCACCGGGGGCGTCGGCCCACGGAGACACCTCCCCCGAGAGCGCGTCGTAGCGGTACACCGACGACGGGTGGGTGTTGTCGGTGTAGCCGAACCACGCCTCGTGCCCGCCCTCGGGGCGTTCGACCAGCCCGGCCACGGTGCCCAGACCGGGCATTTCCAGCCGGCCCAGCGGCTGGCCGGTGGCCAGGTCGTGCCGGGTGATCTCGCTGACGGCGTGGCGGCTGCGCAGGACCAGCAGCTCGGGCCGCTCCATCCCGGGGCCGTCCAGGACCGTGTACCCCTCCAGCACCGCCTCGGGGTCCTCCGGGACCAGGGTGGTCCAGTTCCCGTAGCCGGGGTCGGCGGGGTCGGCCACGCACAGGCGTCCGCGCGGGGCGTCCCGGTCGGTGAACAGGTACAGGCGCCCGTCCCTGCCCACGTGCGGGTACAGGGAGGCGTCCACGCCCTCCTGGAAGGGGACCAGGCGCGGCGCGTCCAGGTTCCCGTCGGACAGGTCGGCGATCCAGGCGTCGGTGGCCGCCGAGGTGCCGCGGTTGGCGAGCAGCACCAGCCAGCGCCCGTCCCGGCTCACGACCGGGGTGAAGTACTCGGTCTTGTCGCGGCCCTCACCGAAGACCAGGGTGTCCTGCTCGGCGGGGGTGCCCAGGCGGTGCAGGTAGACGCGGCGGTGGTAGCTCTCCTCGCCCTCGGGCACCCGGTCCCGGGGGAGCCGGCGTACGTAGTAGTAGGCGGAGGAGTCGGGCAACCAGGCGATCGGGCTGTAACGGACCCGTTCGACGGGCCCGTCCACCAGGTCGCCGCCGGCCACGTCCACCACGCGCAGCACCGACTCCTCGTCTCCGCCCTCGGAGAGCTGGTAGGCCAGGAGCGAGCCGGAGTGGTCGGGCTTCCAGGCGTCCAGCGTGGTCAGACCCTGGGGGTCGAGTGCCCCGGGGTCCACCAGCACCCGCTCGGGGCCGTCGCCGTCCTGGACGTAGAGCACGCCGTGCTCCTGTTCGGCGGCACGGCGGACGAAGAAGCGGCGGTCCCCCCGCCACACGGGCGCACCGACGCTTCCGGCGCCCAGCAGGGACCGCACCTGTTCGGCGAACCAGTCCCGCGTGGTGAACCGCGAGGAGACCTCGGTGTACAGGGCGTCCTCCGCGGCAGCCCACTCCTTGGTCTGCGCCGAATCGCCGTCCTCCAACCACCGGTAGGGGTCACCGACCGTGTGGCCGTGCAGGTTCTCGATGATGTCCAGCCGTGCGGCCTGGGGGTAGCGGAGTTCACGCATACTTCGCACCCTATCCACCCCGGTGTGCCCGGCGCGGCGCCAGTGCGGAAAGGAGCGCCGCCAGCGCACAATGGAACCGGGAAAAGGGGGAACACGCGGTTTCTGGGCGGCCCAGCGCAAATTGGGGTGGCGCCGGAGCGGTCCGACCACGCAAACTGAATGCGGGACGCAACTCGGCGGGACCACCGGGAGGTCCGTGTGGCAAGGCGTACGGAACCATCGATCCTCGGATCGGTGCACAGGGAGGTCTCCTGGCTGGCCGATCGGCTGGCCGGGGAGGAGACACGGCCGTCACTGACGACGGCTGGGGCGACGCGATGAGCGCCCGAAGCAGCCGGGAGGGTGGCACAGGCACCGCCCGACGCCACGTGCTGCTGCTCAACGCCAGCTTCGAACCACTGACGACACTGCCCCTGCGCAGGGCGATCCTGCTCGTCCTGAGGGAGAAGGCGGAGGTCGTCCACCAGGACGACGCGGGCGCGATACTGCACTCGGCGACACGCTCCTACGACGTGCCGTCGGTCATCCGGCTCCGACGCTACATCAGCGTCCCCTACAGCCGCAGAGTGCCCCTCACCAGGGTCGCCCTCATGCGGCGCGACAGGCACACCTGCGGCTACTGCGGAAAGAAGGCCGAGACCATCGACCACGTCATCCCGCGCAGCCGCGGCGGCGCGCACGTGTGGGAGAACGTGGTCGCCGCGTGCAAGCCGTGCAACCACCGCAAGGCCGACAAGTTCCTGGACGAACTCGGCTGGGAGCTGCACGTGACCCCGAAGGTGCCCAAGGGGCCCCACTGGCGCCTGATCAACGGCGACCTCCACGGCGACCCCCAGTGGGAGCCGTACATGGCCCGTCTGGCCGCCTGATCCGGCGGAGCCGGGACCTCGCGTCCCACCCGGCGCCGCCCCGACCCCGACAGCCCCCCGGCACACGCGCCGGGGGGCGGTCGTATGGCACACGCGCCGGGGCGGCCGTATTCTGACCGCATGCCCAGATACGACTTCCGCTGCCGCGAGTGCGGCGACACCTTCGAGCTCTCCCGTCCGATGGCGCGGGCCGGCGACCCGGCGGCGTGCCCCCAGGGGCACGGCGACACGGTCAGGCTGCTGTCCACCGTGGCGGTGGGCGGACGCGCGTCCGCCCCCGCGCCCTCCGGCGGAGGGTGCTGCGGGGGCGGCTGCTGCTCCTGAGGGCGGGGGCGGTCGCACCGCCCCCGCCCCCGGTCCGCTACTCCTCGACCCGACTACCTCTCGACCTGGGACACGTCGCGCGCGGCGCCGGTCGAGGCCGAGGTCGCCATGGCCGCGTAGGCGCGCAGCGCCGCGGTCACCGGCCGCTGGCGGTCGCGCGGCCTGAAGCGGCCCAGCTCCTTGAGCAGGCGCTCGCGGCGCGCGTCGAGCTCCTCCGCGGAGACCTCCAGCACGATGCCCCGGTTGGGGATGTCGATGCTGATGACGTCGCCGTCCTCCACCAGCGCGATGTCACCGCCCGCGGCGGCCTCGGGGGAGGCGTGACCGATGGACAGCCCCGACGTGCCGCCGGAGAAGCGGCCGTCGGTGATGAGGGCGCAGGCCTTGCCCAGGCCGCGGCCCTTGAGGAAGCTCGTCGGGTACAGCATCTCCTGCATGCCCGGGCCGCCCTTGGGTCCCTCGTAGCGGATGACCACCACGTCACCGGGCTCGATCCGCTTGTTGAGGATGCCGTCCACGGCGTCCTCCTGGGACTCGAACACCTTGGCCGGTCCGGAGAAGGTCCACAGCTCCTCCTCCACGCCCGCGGTCTTGACGATCGCGCCGCCGGGGGCGAGGTTGCCGAACAGCACGGCCAGGCCGCCGTCCTTGGTGTAGGCGTGCTCGACGGAGCGGATGCAGCCCTTCTCCCGGTCGGTGTCCAGGGTGTCCCAGCGGGTGTCCTGCGAGTAGGCCTTCGTGGTGCGCTTGCCGCCGGGGGCCGCGTGGAACAGCTCCACCGCCTCGGGCGAGACGGTGTCGGAGACGATGTCCCACTCGGCGATGAACTCGCCGACCGTCTTGCCGTGCACCGTGGGCAGGGAGGTGTCCAGCAGGCCGCCTCGGGCCAGCTCGCCCAGGATGGAGGGGATGCCGCCCGCCCGGTGCACGTCCTCGATGTGGTACTTCTCGGTGTTCGGCGCGACCTTGCACAGACACGGCACCCGGCGCGAGACCGCGTCGATCTCGGGCAGGCCGAAGCCGACGCCCGCCTCCGTGGCCGCGGCCAGCAGGTGCAGGATCGTGTTGGTGGAGCCGCCCATGGCCACGTCCAGGGCCATGGCGTTGCCGAAGGCCCCGGGGGTGGCGATGGACAGCGGCAGGACGGAGGAGTCGTCGTCCTCGTAGTAGCGCTTGGCGGCCTCCACGACCAGGCGTCCGGCGTCCTCGTACAGGGCGCGGCGGGCGGTGTGGGTGGCCAGCACGGTGCCGTTGCCGGGCAGGGCCAGGCCGATCGCCTCGGTGAGGCAGTTCATCGAGTTGGCGGTGAACATGCCGGAGCAGGAGCCGCAGGTCGGGCAGGCGGCCTCCTCCATCTCGTCCAGCTCGGCCTGGGAGACGCTCTCGTCGGCGGCGGCGATCATGGGGTTGATCAGGTCCAGCTTGCGCACGGTGGTGGCGGTGCCGTCGACCACCGTGACCTTGCCCGCCTCCATGGGGCCGCCGGAGACGAACACCGTGGGGATGTTCAGGCGCAGCGCGGCCAGCAGCATGCCCGGGGTGATCTTGTCGCAGTTGGACACGCACACCAGGGCGTCGGCGCAGTGCGCGTTGACCATGTACTCGACCGAGTCTGCGATCAGCTCGCGGCTGGGCAGGGAGTAGAGCATGCCACCGTGGCCCATGGCGATGCCGTCGTCCACGGCGATGGAGTTGAACTCGCGGGGGACGCCGCCCGCCTCGCGGACGGCGTTCGCGACGACCTCGGCCACCTCGCGCAGGTGGACGTGGCCCGGGACGAACTCGGTGAAGCTGTTGGCCACGGCCACGATGGGCTTCCCGAAGTCCTCGCGCTCCACACCGGTGGCGCGCATGAGGGCGCGCGCGCCGGCCATGTTCCTGCCGTGGGTGACGGTGCGTGAGCGTAGGGCTGGCATGGGGTGGGCTCCCATCGTTACGGGTGTTTCCCCTCGATGGTAGTCCTTCGTCGCACCGCTCTGGTCTCGGAGTGGAAGACAGGCCATCCGGATCGTGAGACGTCGGTGGTGGGGAGGCCGGCCGGGGGCCTGGCCGAGGCCGGGGCGTGGGAGCGGGAAGCCCCTGTACAAGGGAAGGGCCCGGGTGCCACGGCGCTGTGGTCCGTCCCGGGCCGGGGTATTGGAAGGGGGTGGAGGCGTCTCAGTACCTGGGCGGTAGGGCCTTCACCGCGGCCTGGTAGATCTCCTCGATCTCCTTCTCGGTCAGGCGGTCCCTGCCGCTGCGCAGCCACTTGCGGACCTTGGTGCCGGTGATGATGTCCACGCCCCGCAGCCGGTGGCTGTCCCAGGGCATGCCGGGGCCGTAGATGGCCAGCGACGCGCGCACCTTGACCTCGCGCCCCAGTTCGGAGCTGATCAGGTCCTGTGCCCGCTTGGCCTCCTCCAGTGCCTCGTCGATGCGCTCGTTCTTGCTGAACCGCCCGTGGTAGAGCTTCTCCAGCTTGTTGCGCAGGGGCAGCCGCTTGTCCCACGACTCGGAGTCGATGGCGAACGCGCCCCGCCGCCCCACGATGAAGTGGTCGATCTGGCCGTTGCCGCCGGGCACCGCGCGCGCGTGCAGGACGCGGTAGCCGAGCTGCTTCATCACCTTGAGCTGCGCCTCGGTCTTGCGCTGGGCCGCGGAGGGCTTGCGCCAGCGCGGGATCTCGGATTCGCGCCGGGAGGAGTACACCATGATCCCGGCCAGGGTGAGGACGCCGAAGGTGACGCCGGTCCGCCAGTCGGAGGTGAGCAGGCCGACCAGGACGGCCACCGCTGCGGCACCGCCGCCGCGTACCACCCACCTGCGGACGGAGCGGTTGGAACGCAGGGCACCGTAGACCGCCTTGCCGCCCGAGGTGTCCTTCTTCTTTCTCTGGTTGGGGAAAAAGAGGGATTCGGGCCTTTCGGGGCCCGATCCCCCGGACGATGGAGTGGAGCCGTTCACTCTGGTAGCCGATTTCACGTCGGACAGGTTAGTTCGATCCATATCCGAGTCCTAGTGCATTACTTCTCACACTTTTCTAACCCCGTTCCTCGGCGCCCAAGCGTGTCGGCCGCCTCAGGACAGGGAATGCTTGCCCTTCGGTCAGTCCCTCCGGAGAAGTCGAGTCCTCCTCGCGGTGGTGCCCTGCGGTGTGCCCGCTAACCTGACTCGCCATGACCCAGATCCATGACCTTCCGGCCCATCGGCTCCTCGCGATGGTCCGCAGTCGTGAGCTGTCGCCTACTGAGATCACTGAGCACTTCCTGGACCGTACCGAGAGGTATGACCACCTCGTTGGCGCGTACATTACGGCTACCCCGGAAAAGGCGCTCGAACAAGCCCGTTACGCGCAGAATCGGGTGATGGCCGACACGCCAGAGTCCCTGCCGCCGCTCCTCGGGCTCCCCGTGCCGGTCAAGGACCTCGACCCGGTGGCCGGGGTCCGCGTCACCCACGGCTCACCGGCCTTCCGCGGCGCCGTCGCCCCGACCGACTCCGGCATGGTCGCCCGGCTGCGCGCCGCGGGCGCGGTCTTTCCGGGAAAGACCAACACCCCCGAGTTCGGGTCGAGCTGCTACACCGAGAACGCCGTCGCCCCGCCGTCCCGCAACCCCTGGAACACCGACCTGTCCCCGGGTGGCTCCAGCGGAGGCGCCGCGGCGGCCGTCGCCGCCGGACTCGCCCCGGTCGCCCAGGGCAGCGACGGCGGCGGATCGATCCGCATCCCCGCCAGCGCGTGCGGGCTCTTCGGCCTCAAGCCCACCCGCGGCCGGATCTCCGGCGCGCCCCTCAAACCCGACCTCGCCGGTCTGTCCACCGCCGGGCCCCTCACCCGAGGCGTCCGGGACGCCGCCCTCCTCCTGGACGCCATGGCCTTCTCCGGACCGGGCGACCACTTCACCGCCCCGCCCCTGCCGCCCGGCGAGACCTTCGCAGACCACGTGGGCCGCGAACCCGGGCGCCTGCGCATCGGCTGCCACACCACCACCGGCTCCGCCCGGATCCCCGTGCACCCCCACGTGCTGGCCGCCCACGAGGAGGCCGTCCGCCTCCTGACCGACCTGGGACACGAGGTGGAGGAGGTCCCCGCCCCCGGGGACGCCCACTTCGGCGGATCCTTCATGGCGGACTTCGGGGTGGTCTGGGCGGCGATGGCCTCGGCCACGCCGGTCGACCCCACCCGCGAGGCCGAGCTGAGCCCTCTCAACCAGTGGCTGCGCGAGCGGGCCCGCTCCACGCCCGTGCCCGACTACATCGCCGCCTGCGCCCGCCTCCAGAGCGGCGTCCGCTCCCTCGTCGCCGCGACCGGACACCTCGACGCGGTGCTCTCACCCGTGCTGGCCGCGCCCCCGGTCCCGCTGGGGCACTTCACCGGCGCCGGACCCGAGGAGGAGTTCCGCCGGATGACCGCGTTCGCGCCGTTCACCTCGGTCTACAACGTCTCGGGCCAGCCCTCGGTCAGCGTTCCCCTGCACTGGTCGCCCGAGGGACTGCCGATCGGTGTCATGCTCACAGGCCGCATGGGCGGCGAGGGCACCCTGCTGTCGCTGTCGGCACAGCTCGAACGCGCGCGCCCCTGGGCCCACCGCGTCCCGCCGCTGCGCACCGGCTGACCGGACGCCGGTGCGGCGGCCGGGGCAGTCCTTCCGGTGGATCCTCCGCCCGCGCCTCAGCGGGGGTCGTCGGACGCGGCCTCGGCTCCCGCCGCGGCACCGTGCACCGGCGGGGCCTCCAGCACGCTCCCCCCGACCTCCTCCGGGGCGGGGCCGACCACTTCCTCGGCGGCCTCGTCAGGCGGCTCGGGCACGAACAGGCTCAGCAGCGCCGACACCAGCACCAGCACCGCCGCACCCAGCACGCCGCCCGCGATGCCCATGAGGTCGATCAGGCCTCCGGACAGAGGACCGGCCACCGCCCCGCCCAGGCCCAGCGCCGTGGACATCCACCCGAAGGCCTCGGCCCGACGCCGCGCCGGGGCCAGGTCGCCCAGACGGCCCATGACCGCGGCCAGGGTCGGCGCCAGCGCCATGCCGGAAAGGAACAGCAGCGGTGTGACCAGCAGCGGAGTCGGCAGGTCCGCGATCGGCGGCACGAACGGCACCAGCACCGCCACGCCCAGAGCCGAGCCGAAGCAGCGGCGCACCAGGTGTGGGCGGCCGCGCAGCGCGCCCGCGACGGCCCCGCCCACCAGCGACCCCAGCGCCCACACCGACGCCAGCACCATCACGTACTGGGGAGCGCCGAGCTCGTTGGCCCACGCCACGATCACCAGGTCCACGCCCATGATCCCGCTGACCATCAGCAGGCACATGAGGAACAGCGCCACCAGCGCCGGGCTGCGCAGCAGACTCCGGCGTGGACCGGGCGGCTCCTCACCGGCTCCCTCCCCGGTAGGTGCGGGACCGGTGACCCCGGCCCGGCGCAGCCCGACCGCGAACCCGGCCGAGCCGAGCAGGGCCACCACCGACAGCAGCACCAGCGCCCAGCGGGCACCGGCGAAGGCCACCACACCCGCGGTCATGATCGGGGAGAAGACGAAGAGCAGCTCCTGCGTGGTCGCCTCGGCCGCGTAGATCGCCTGCCGTTCGGGGCCGCGCGTCAGCCGAGGCCACAGCGCCCGCACGATCTGGTTGGCCGGGGAGCCGAACAGCCCGGTGCCCAGCGCCAGCGGGAGCGAGAGCCACCACAGCCGCTCGGGCAGCAGGACCAGGCCCAGCAGCCCCGCGCTGAACACCACGCCGCACACCAGCACCAGCCGGTCGGTCCCGCCCCGGTCGGCCATCCGCCCGCGCAGCGGTCCCACCACCGCCATGCCCAGGGTGAAGGCGCCCGCGACCAGCCCGGCCAGGGTGTAGGAGCCGGTCCACCCCTCCACCAGGAAGGTGACCGCGATCATCAGCCCCGGCATGTAGAAGCGCGCGGCCAGGGACCAGGCGAGCAGGGGAAGCACGTGGGGGACGGCGAAGAGCCGTCGGTAGTTCGCGAGCACATCCCGATTATGCAGATGTCGAGGACAAGGGGCGATCGATTTGACGTCCTGTGCAGGGCACCCGTTCGTACGTGCTGGACAGTCCGGACGCGCCGCGCGGGGAGACGTTATCGGCCCGTACCCGGGACACGTTCTGGTCCCACGCCGGAACGGCCTCCGGTGTACGGAGCCCCTGGTAGGGCATGATCGGATTCTGTGAGGGACGTTCAGCTGGCACGGTTGGCAGAGCAGCACGGAGTCGCGACGACCTACGAGGACTGGCGGGGGCGCAGGGTCCCGGTCAGTCCCGACACCATCCGCCATGTCCTGGCGGCCCTGGGCGTGGACCCGCAGGCCCCGGACGCCGGGGCGGCGCCGGACCCGCTGCCGCCCGCGGTGGTCGTCCGCGAGGGCAAGGCGCCCGACCTCGTGCTCCCCGAGGGGGCGCACAGCGTCGTCGAGACCTCCGGCGGCTCCCTGCTGCCCTTCGGCCCCGGACTGCCGCTGGGCGTGCACACCCTGCGCCTCAACGACGGCGCCGCCGAGCACACCGCGCCCCTGCTCGTGGCCCCCGACCGCATCGAACCCAGCGCGCTCAGGGACCACCCGCGACTGTGGGGCGTCATGGCGCAGGTCTACAGCGTGCGCTCCCGCGCCTCCTGGGGCACCGGCGACCTGCGCGACCTCGCCGAGCTGGCCGACTGGAGCGCGCGCGACCTGGGCGCCGACTTCGCCCTGATCAACCCTGTGCACGCCACCGAGCCGCTGCCCCCGGTGGAGCCCTCGCCCTACCTGCCGGTCAGCCGCCGCTACGCCAGCCCCCTCTACATCCGCATCGAGGACGTGCCCGAGTACGCCCGGCTCGACCCCGCCCAGCGCGAGGGCATCCAGCGCCTGGCCCGGCCGCTGCGCGAACGCGGCCGCACCGCCGACCTCCTCGACCGCGACTCCGTGTGGAGGGCCAAGCGCGCCGCTCTGGAAGTGCTCTTCGAGGCTCCCCGCGCCCCCGGCCGCGAGGAGTCCCTGCGGGCCTACCTCGAACGCGAGGGCCGACCGCTGATCGAGTTCGCCACCTGGTCGGCCCTGGCCGAGCGGCACGGCACCGACTACCGGACCTGGCCGCAGGGGCTGCGCGGGGTCCACGGCCGCGACGTCTGGGAGGAGGCCCGGCGCCGGTGGTCCGCAGTGGAGTTCCACCGCTGGCTCCAGTGGGTCCTCGACGAGCAGCTCTCCCAGGCGCAGACCACCGCCGAGACCGCGGGGATGGCCGTCGGCATCGTGCACGACCTGGCCGTCGGGGTGCAGGCGGGCGGCGCGGACGCGTGGATGTACGGGGACGCGCTCGTGCCCGGCCTGCACGTGGGGGCGCCCCCGGACGAGTTCAACCAGCAGGGGCAGGACTGGGGCCAGCCGCCCTGGCACCCCCGGCGCCTGGCCGGCCGCGGCTACGAACCGTTCCGCCAGATCCTGGCCCAGGCGTTCCGCTACGCGGGCGGGGTCCGCATCGACCACGTGATGGGCATGTTCCGGCTCTGGTGCGTGCCCGAGGGCGCCTCCGCGGCCGAGGGCGCCTACGTCAGTTTCGACCACGAGGGCATGGTGGGCACGCTCGCCCTTGCCGCCCACCGGGCGGACGCCGTCGTGGTCGGGGAGGACCTGGGCACCGTCGAGCCGTGGGTGCGCGGGCACCTCGCCGACCGCGGGGTCCTGGGCACCTCCGTGCTGTGGTTCGAACAGGACGACCACGGCCGCCCGCGTCCGCCGGGGGAGTGGCGCGCCGACTGCCTGGCCACGGTAGCCACCCACGACCTGCCGCCGGTGGCGTCGTTCCTGTCCACCGAGCACGTGGAGCTGCGCGACCGGCTGGGCCTGCTCGGCCGCCCCGTGGAGGAGGAGCGCGCCGACGCCGAGTCGCGGGTGGAGCGCTGGCGCGAGCTCCTGGTGGAGCTGGGCCTGCTCGACGACGACGTGGACCCGGTGGCCGACCCGGCCTCAGTGGTGGCGGCCATGCACGCCTACCTGGTGGCCACCCCCGCCCGCATGATCGGGGTCGCGCTCACCGATGTGGTGGGGGAGCGTCGGATGCAGAACCAGCCCGGCACCAGCGGCGAGTACCCGAACTGGCGCATCCCGCTCACCAGTGGCGAGGGCGAGCCGGTCCTGGTGGACGAACTGCTCGCCGACCCGCGCATGGTGGCGCGCATCCGCCGCACCCTCGGGCCGGTCGGACGGCGGGACCACACCCCCTAGCGGGTCCGCCGGAACCGTCGCCGGTGCGACGCGAGGGGCCCGGCCCGCGTCCGAGCCCACGACCGCGCTCGAACCCCGGGGGCGGCCCGGGGCCACGGCGCGCGGCGGGGCCGAACACGCGCGCCCGCCCCGCCTGCGACGGCGGAGCGGGCGCGCGGTCCTCGCGTCCTACTCCTGGCGCTCGCCTGCGGCGATGTCGGTGGCCCGGGCGCGCAGGGCCCGCTCCACTCCCGCGCGGCCCTCGACCAGCAGGCGGCGCAGCGCCGGGGCCGGGTCGGACTCGGCGATGTAGGCGTCCGTGCGCTCCAGCGTCGCCTCCTCCACCAGGCCGCTCGGGTACACCACCTCGGCGAAGGTCTGCGCGAACTCGCCCGTCCACTTCTCCCAGGCCGGGCCCAGCTGCGCGAAGTACCTCTCCACGTACGGCCGGTACAGCTCGGCCTGGCCCGGCTCGGTGAATCCCAGCAGGACCGCGCGGAACTCGGCGTTGGCCAGCTCCTCGCCCACGATCCGCTCCCACGCCGCGGCCTTGGCCTCGGCGGTGGGGATCGCGGCGCGCGCTCCGGCGGCGTTGCGCTGACCGGCCGCCGTGGCGTCGCGCTCCAGCTCGGCGGCGATCTCCGCCTCCCCGGCCTTGCCCGTCGCGACCAGGCGGCGCAGCAGCGTCCACCGCAGGTCGGTGTCCACGACCAGCCCGTCCACGGTGATCGCGCCGTCCAGCAGGCCCCGGACCAGGGACAGGTGGGCGTCGCTCACCGCCGAGGCGGCCAGCGCGTTGGCGTAGGCAAGCTGCAGGTCGCCGCCCGGCTCGGCCGCGGTCAGCAGTTCGCGCAGCCGCTCGGAGAGCTGCTCGAAGCCGAACGGGCGCCACGCCGGGTCGGCGTACATGTGCAGGGCCGAGTTGGCCTGGCGCAGCAGGGTCTGGGCGACCATGACGTCGTCCACGCCGCTGATCCCGGAGATGACCAGGGAGACGTAGTCGCGGGCTGCCATCTCGCCGTCGCGGGTCATGTCCCAGGCGGCGCCGAAGGCCAGCGCGCGGGGCAGGGACTCGCGGATCCCGCCGGCGCCCTCCACCACGGTGCGCAGGGAGCGCTCGTCCAGGCGGACCTTGGTGAAGGTCAGGTCGTCGTCGTTGATCAGCACCAGGTCCGGCCGGAGTCTGCCGACCAGATCCGGGACCTCGGTGCGCTCGCCGCGCACGTCCAGCTCCACGCGCTCGCGGCGCACGACGCCCTCGTCGGTGCGGTCGTACAGACCGATCGCCAGGCGGTGCGAGCGCAGCGTCGGGTGGTCGGAAGGCGCCTCCTGGAGCACGGTGAACGAGGTGAAGCGGCCCTCGGCGTCCACCTCGAACTCCGGACGCATCGTGTTGACGCCCGTGGTCTCCAACCAGTCGCGCGACCAGCCCGACAGGTCGCGGCCCGAGGCGGCCTCCAGGTGCTTGAGCAGGTCCCGCAGCTCGGTGTTGCCGAACGCGTTCTCCTTGAAGTAGGCGCGCACGCCCGCGAAGAACGCGTCCACGCCCACGTACGCCGCGAGCTGCTTGAGCACCGAGGCGCCCTTGGCGTAGGTGATGCCGTCGAAGTTGACCTCGACCGCCTGGATGTCGACCATGTCGGCGGCGACCGGGTGGGTGGAGGGCAGCTGGTCCTGGCGCAGCGCCCAGCTCTTCTCCACGTTCGCGAACGTCGTCCAGGCGTCGGTCCACTTGGTCGCGTTGGCCTGGCAGTACACGCTGGCGTAGGTCGCGAACGACTCGTTCAGCCACAGGTCGTCCCACCAGCGCATGGTGACCAGGTCGCCGAACCACATGTGCGCCATCTCGTGCAGGATCGTCTCGGCGCGGCGCTCGTAGCGGGCGTCGGTGACCCTTGAACGGAAGACGTAGTCCTCCAGGAACGTGACCGCGCCCGCGTTCTCCATGGCGCCCGCGTTGAACTCGGGCACGAACAGCTGGTCGTACTTGCCGAACGGGTAGCGCAGGTCGAACAGGCCGTGGAAGAAGTCGAAGCCCTGCTTGGTCACCTCGAACAGGGCGTCGGAGTCCAGGTGCTCGGCCAGTGAGGCCCGGCAGTACAGGCCCAGCGGGATGCCGTCGTGCTCGTCGCGCACCACGTGGTAGGGGCCCGCGATCAGCGCGGTGATGTAGGTGGACATCACCGGAGTGGCCGGGAAGTGCCAGCGCACCCGCTCCTCGCCCGCGGCCTCGCGCTCCACGTCGGGCGCGCTGTTGGACACGACCTCCCACGAGGGGGGAGCGAACACCGTCAGCTCGAAGGTCGCCTTGAGGTCGGGCTGGTCGAAGCACGCGAACATGCGGTGCGCGTCCGCCGTCTCGAACTGGGTGTACAGGTACACCGAGTCGTCGACCGGGTCCACGAACCGGTGCAGGCCCTCTCCGGTGCGCATGTACGCGGCGTCGGCGACGACCGTCAGCTCGTTGTCCGCGGCCACCTCGGGAAGGACTAGGCGCTCGCCGTCGAACAGCTCGGCCGCGTCCAGCTCGGTCCCGTTCAGCGTCGCCGTGCGGATCGCGGGGGCGGCCAGCTCGACGAACGTCCGCGCCCCGGCCTCCGAGCTGGAGAACCGGATCACGGTGGTGGACCTGAAGGTCTCGGCACCGGTGGTCAGGTCCAGCTCCACGGCGTAGGAGTCGACGCTGAGAATCCGCGCCCGCTCACGAGCCTCGTCCCGTGTCAGGTTCCCTGCCACGCCACGCTCCCTCCACGGCCGCCGTCCCCGCCGGCCGGATCGTTGCCGACCACGGCGAGTCCGCCGCCTGGGGTGGAGCGTCGTCGGGGCCGGGGGTCGTCTTCCACTCGCCCCGATCCTGTCACGCGAGAGCACGGAATGCGCAACCGATAGCCGGGGTTGCACTCCTACGATCCGAAGTGTGCACACCTTTTCCCGATCCGAGGAGCAGCGATGACCCAGACCCCAGACCCCGGCGACGGGCAGGAGACCGTCCAGGCGGACATGTGGTTCGACCCCGCGTGTCCGTGGGCCTGGATCACCTCGCGCTGGCTCGTCGAGGTGGAGAAGGTCCGGCCGGTCCGCGTGCGCTGGCACGTGATGAGCCTGGGCGTGCTCAACGAGGGCCGCGACCTGCCCGAGGACTACCGCGAGAGCATCGACAGGTCCTGGGAGGCGGTGCGGGTGTGCGTCGCCGCCGAACAGCGCTTCGGCCCCGAGGTCCTGAGCGGCCTCTACACGGCACTGGGCACCCGCTTCCACAACGGCGGCGCACCCCGCACCGCGGACACGATCCGCGCGGCGCTGGCCGAGGCCGGACTGCCCGGGGACCTGGCCGAGGCGGGTGCGTCCACCGACTACGACGAGGCACTGCGCGCCTCGCACACCGAGGCGATGAAGCTGGTCGGCGAGGACGTGGGCACCCCTGTGATCCGGGTCGCCGACACCGCCTTCTTCGGGCCGGTCGTCACGCCGATCCCGCGCGGCGAGGCGGCCGGCAGGCTCTGGGACGGCGTGCTCCTGGTCGCCGGGACCGACGGGTTCTTCGAACTCAAGCGGACCCGCACCCGGGAACCCGTCTTCGACTGACCGCGACCGCCGGGCCGGGGCGGACCCCGGCCCGGCGGGGCGGACGGCCGCGGTGCGCCCCGACGGGTGCACACTGGAGGCGAACACCGGCGGCGGGCAGGGGTCCGCCGCCACGAACGCGAAGGGGGCGGGGGACCGTGTCCGGACCCGACGACGAGCGCAGGGTCGACTTCCTCGACGACCTCGACATCCTGCCCGACACCACCGGCGACGAGAGGGGCCCCGGCTGGGGCGACTCCGACGACGACTCCACCGCGCGCCTCCTCGCGGAACGCCCCCCGCACTGGGACTGACCCGGCGGGACACCGGTCCGCCGCCCTCCACGGGGGCGGCGCGGACCCCCGGCATCGGGGAAAGCACCGGCCCCGCGTCCCGGACTGGCCAACCCGAATCGCGTTCTGCGACAGTGGGGCCATGCGATCCCTCTACATCGACGGCGCCTGGCGCGACTCCGCCTCCAGCGAGGCACTGGACGTGGTCAACCCGGCGACCGAGCAGGTCATCGACACCGTTCCGGCCGGGGCCGCCGAGGACGTCGACGCCGCGGTCGCGGCGGCGGCGGCCGCCCTGCCCGCCTGGTCCGCGCTCACGCCCGGGCAGCGCGTCACCCACCTGACCAAGGCCCTGGAACTGTTCAACGCCCGCCTCGACGACATCGCCGCGGAGCTCACCCGGGACATGGGCGCTCCGGCGCTGTTCGCCCGCAAGGTCCAGGCGGGCCTGCCCGCCCTCATGTTCCGGACCTACATCGACCTGGTCGAGGAGAGCGGCGAGCGCTACTTCGGCGGCGAGCGGGTGGGCAACTCGCTCATCGTGCGCGAACCCGTCGGCGTGGTCGGCGCCATCACCCCGTGGAACTACCCGCTCCACCAGATCGTGCTCAAGGTCGTCCCCGCCCTCCTGGCGGGCAACACCGTCGTCCTCAAGCCCAGCGAGGTCGCCCCGCTCAGCGCCTACGCCCTCACCGGGGTGTTCCACGAGGCGGGCCTGCCCGCGGGCGTGTTCAACCTGGTGTCGGGCACCGGGCCGGTCGTCGGAGAGGCCATCGCCGCCCACCCCCGTGTGGACATGGTGTCCTTCACCGGCTCCACGCGCGCCGGGACCCGGGTCAGCCAGGTCGCCGCGGAGACGGTCAAGAAGGTCGCGCTGGAACTGGGCGGCAAGTCGCCCAACGTCATCCTTCCCGACGCCGACCTGGTCAAGGCGGTCAAGCGCGGCGTCGCCGACGTCATGCGCAACACCGGGCAGAGCTGCAACGCGCTCACCCGCATGCTGGTGCACCGCGACTCCTACGAGGAGGCCGTCACCCTGGCCGCCGGGTCCGCGGCCAAGTACGCGCCCGGCGATCCCGCGGACGAGGCCACCCGCATGGGCCCGCTGGTCTCCGCCGACCAGTTGGAGCGGGTCCGCTCCTACCTCGCGCTGGGAGTGGAGGAGGGCGCCCGCCTGGTCACCGGCGGCCCCGGACCGGTCGAGGGCCGCCCGAACGGCTACTACGTCAACCCCACGGTCTTCGCCGACGTCAGCAACGACATGCGCATCGCCCAGGAGGAGATCTTCGGCCCGGTGCTGGTCCTGATCCCCTACGACACGGAGGAGGAGGCGGTCGCCATCGCCAACGACACCGTGTACGGGCTCAACGCGGCGGTGTGGTCCGGCGACCCCGAGCGCGGTCTGGCCGTGGCCCGGCGCCTGCGGGCCGGACAGGTGGAGGTCAACGGCGGCGCCCTCAACCCCAGGGCCCCCTTCGGCGGCTACAAGCGCTCCGGCAACGGGCGCGAGTGGGGCGCCCACGGCCTGGAGGAGTTCTGCGAGGTCAAGGCCGTCCAGCTGTGACGCCGCACGCGCGCCGGGCCCCGCGGGGCCCGGCGCGCGAACCGTTGGCGCGCAGCCGCCGACGGGTGTGCGCGGACTCACGGCCCCCGCGGCTCCTCGCGCGGAATCGGCCCCGGTGAGAAACACGTTGTGCGGTGTGGAAAAATTTCCGACGGGATATCCCTGGTCGAACCCTAACGAGGTGGAAGTTGAGCAAGAAGCCCGCGGTCTCCAAGGCAGGTCCTCTCGGCAAGGACCTCAAGGCGATCGTCATCTACAACGTGATCGCCATCGGCTCGATGGCCCTCTTCGCTGTTCTCGGGCTGAGCGTCGCCGCTGCGGCCTCCGGCTCCATCTGAGGGACACGAGTACCACCGCGCCCCGCCTCGCCCCGGCGAGCGGGGCGCTGCTCTCGCCGCCGCCGTGACCTGCCAGACTGGTCCCGTGCGTGTTTACCTTGGATCAGATCATGCGGGCTACGAGCTCAAAGAACACCTCGTCTCCTGGCTGAGGGAGCAGGGCCACGACGTCGTCGACGCCGGGCCCGCCGCCTACGACGCCGCTGACGACTACCCGCCCTTCGTGCTGCGCGCGGCCGAGGGGGCCGCCTCCGACAAGGGCTCCCTGGGCGTCGTCATCGGGGGCTCCGGCAACGGCGAGCAGATCGCCGCGAACAAGGTCAGGGGCGTACGCGCGGCCCTGGCCTGGAGCGAGGACACCGCCCGCCTGGCGCGTGAGCACAACGACGCGAACGTGCTCAGCCTCGGCGCCAGGATGCACTCCGCGCAGGAGGCCACCCGGTTCGTGGAGGTCTTCCTCACCACCCCGTACAGCGACGAGGAACGGCACACCCGCCGCATCGCGATGCTGACGGCCTACGAGGAGACCGGCGAGCTCCCCCCGCTCCCCTGAGGGGCGCCCGCTCGGGACCTCCGCTTCGGCCCGCCCGTCGCCCGCCCCCGCTCGCCGTGGCGCTCCGCGGCGGGGCGGGCGACGGGCGGGCCGAAGCGGAGGTCCCGAGCGGGCGCCCCTCAGG
>NZ_LEKI01000101.1:0-22017 GCF_001029525.1 Nocardiopsis sp. RV163
CCGGTCCACTCCCAAGCCGTCGAGCATCCGGTGGACCGCCTCGGGCAGCCGCCGGGTGACGTACTCGCGCACGCCGCGGCCCTCCATCGTGAAGAAGTGCCCGCCCTGCCCCAGGGTCTCCGCGGAGACCTCCGCGCACCGGCTGAGGAAGCGGACGAACTCACCCTCCTCCTCGCTGCTGAACGCCTCGCTCAGCCGCATCTCCACCCGAATCGCGGCCTCGTCCGCCTTGGCGAGCAGGTCCTGTCCGCTGGGGGAGAGCCTCGTCTCAAGGATGTGGGAGTGCAGCGGGTGGGGCTTGCGCTCGATCAGTTCGCGCCTGCTCAGGGTCGCGAGGACCGAGGACATCGTCTGGGGGGTCACCAGGCACCTGCGGGCCAGGATCGCACCTGAGGCCCCGGGCTCCTCCGAGAGCACGAGCAGGACCGTGTACTGGGGGACCGAGAGGTTGAACTGCCTCAGAACAGCGTGCTTCGCGGAGATCAGCTCCTGCTCGGCGCGCTTCAGGTGATGACCGATCCGCTGGTCCATGGGAAGCTGGGTCATCTGGGAATCGTATCTCAGAGCGCCTGTCCCTCCGTGCTCGTCGGCCGGTCGTCAGGCCGGCGCCGGGAGCGGCCCGCTCCACCCCGGCTCGGAGGAGGGTCAGTACCGCGCGCCCGCGGTGGCGTCGGCCATGGTGTCGAGTTCGGCGAGGTCCTCCGGGGAGAGGGACAGGTCCGCGCCGCCCGCGTTCTCCTCCAGCCGCTCGCGCCTCCTGGTTCCCGGGATGGGAACGACGGGCAGGCCCCAGCGCTCGGCCTGGGCGTGTACCCACGCCAGGGCGACCTGGCCCGGCGTCGCGCCGTGTGCGTCGGCCACCCGCCGCACGATGGCGAGCAGATCCCGGTTGCGCACGGCGTTCTCGCCGGAGAAGCGCGGCTTGCCGCGGCGGAAGTCGTCGGCGGACAGCTCCTCCACCGGAGGGAGGGCCCCGGTGAGGAAGCCGCGTCCCAGCGGGGAGTAGGGGACGAAGCCCACACCGAGCCGCGCGCACTCGCCCACCACCGACTCCTCCACGTCGCGGCTCCACAGCGACCACTCCGTCTGCACGGCGGCGATCGGGTGCACGGCGTGGGCGGCGCGCAGTTCGTCGGCGCTCACCTCGGACAGCCCTAGGTGGCGCACCTTGCCCCGGGCCACCAGTTCGGCCATGGCCCCGACCGTCTCCTCGACGGGGACCGAGGTGTCGCGCCGGTGCATGTAGTAGAGGTCGATCGTCTCGACACCCAGGCGGGAGAGGCTGGCGTCGCAGGCCGCGCGGACGTACTCGGCGTCCCCGCGGTGGACTCGGGCACCGGTCCCGCGATCGCGGACGATCCCGAACTTCGTGGCCAGGACGACCTCCTCCCGCCTTTCCCGGACGACCTTGCCCACCAACTCCTCGTTGGCCCCGTGCCCGTACATGTCCGCTGTGTCGAGGAAGCCGACGCCCAGGTCCAGGGCGTGGTTCAGGGTCGCGAGGGAGTCGGCCTCGTCTCCCGGGCCGTAGAACTCGCTCATCCCCATGCAGCCCAGCCCCTGGGCGGAGACGGTGGGTCCGTCGGTGGTCAGCGGAACAGTCCGCATGCGCACTCCTGTGATCGGTGGTCGTGCTCGACGCGACTCAGGGAGGCGCTACCCGGGGGTGTGACCCGGGCGCCGCATACGGCGCCTGCGACCTGCCCTCCTGAACCTATGCCGAGAAGGTACCATAAGAACCCTGACGCTGACTCGATGTCGATTGGATCCGGAGGCGTCCCCCCTCGCGCACCAGGAACTCGGGGGCCGACCCGTCCGGGAGTTCCCGCAGCATGTGCCGGGAGACGATGACCTCGAAGGACTCCGGAGCCTCCTCCGTCACCTCGGCCAGCCCCAGCGACTCGGACAGCACGTGCTGCCTTATCCACTCGCCGGTGTAGAGCTCGGTCCTGGTCTCCGGGCGCAGCCGGACCCGCAGGTGGAGCCGTTCGTCCTCGGTGTGGGGGTCGACCAGGACGACCTGGGCCGCCTCGACCGAGTCGAGCCGCATGGCCAGCGGCACGAGGTCGAGGGGGGAGACCACGCGGCTGAGCGGCCCCATCGGGGCGTCTATGCGGCTGTGGGTGCGCACCGCGGGACCGGGCAGACCGCAGGGGCAGGCCGTCCACTCGGCCGCGACCCCGGTCTCGTAGCGCAGCAGCGGGACGACCGCCTTCTCGTGCGTGACGGTCACCAGCATGCGCCCGTCGACGATCTCCGTGTACTGGTGGGGGAGCGGGTGGAGGGTGTCGTTGGCGCAGTCCGGGCCGCTGTGTCCGATGATCCAGGTCTCCGCCGAGCCGAAGAGCGCCCACGTGCGCAGGTGGGGGAAGTGCGTCCGGATCAGCGACCGGGTGGCGGCGTCCATGGCCGGACCGCTCCACAGCACCTTGCGCAGGAAGCCGAGGTCCCGGCCGGACGCGGCGCAGTAACGGAGCAGGCTCCGGAAGGTGTCGAGGGTGGTGCCCAGGGCGTTGACCCCGTGGCGCTCGAACAGGTCGAGGTAGGCGTCGATCATCTGGTCGGTCGGCGCGTCCATGGAGAGTGTGGGCACCCCGGCCCTGGAGGCGAGTCCGTTGTGCAGCTCCTGGCAGGCCCGCATGTGGAACGGGGTGCCGAGGGTGGTGAACAGGTCGCCCTGTTCGAAGGGGCGAACGTGCGGCGCGATCTCGTCCAGGTACAGGTCCGCCGGGACCGCCCCCAGACGCATGGTCGACCGGGTGCCCCCCATGACGTTCAGGGAGGCGCGGGTCAGGGCGGACGGATCGGTGCGCACCAGGATGTCGATCGCCCGGCCCAGTTCGTCCCTGTCGAGCGTGGGGAGGTCGGACAGCTCCGGCGCGGAGGCCCCGCAGGTGTGGCGGAGGTACTTCTCCCGCAGAACCGGGATCCTGGACAGCCTGGCCAGTGCCCGTGCCGTGGACGGAGCCCCGCCGAGGGTCGTTCGTTGACCGAAATTCGTTGTCATTCTCGCACTCGCGTTCCTGGTGTACTCAAATACGGCCGATCACGGGCGTTCGTACTGCTGCGGAGCCATTGGTGAATCCGAAGTGACCAGAAGTTTCCGGACTTCGTCGTCCAGTCGCCGGTGGGGCGGGGCCGCAGTTGACTTCGGAATGCGTCCATTCGAGAGAATGTGACGATATCCGAGGCGGCCCGCGGGACCGTGTGACCGTGTGGGCACCTTTCGTTATCGTCCGTCGTAGGGGGTGCTCCCGTGAGGCGTGCCGCCGCTTCCCGGGTGATATGACCTTCCTCACGTGTGAGCTGGGGGCCGTCACGCCTGGTGACCGTCTCGGGTCCGGGTACCAGCGTCCGTCCGGTGGAGGCCGAGGTGGCGGGCCGGACCGGGCGGCTCGGCCGCGCGTGCCCGACTCCGCGCTGTGGACGACCTCCGTTCGGCGGGGCCGCGCTATACGCTGGAAGCGTTCACCCCGGCGCACGCCCCCTGAGACCCTTCGACGCCGCAGGGCGGGTGCGCCGGGATGGCCTCCCAACCAAGAGAGAGCACCATGAGCGACATCGAGCGCGAGGTCCACGCGGTAGCCGGGCGGGCCAGGAACGCGGCGGCCGACCTCGCCCCGCTCAGCCGGGCGGTCAAGGACGCTGCGCTGCTGGCGGTCGCCGACGCCCTGGTCAAACGGTCCGACGAGATCACCGCGGCCAACGCCGAGGACGTGGCGCGGGCCCGCGAGGACGGCACCGGCCCGGCCATGGTCGACCGGCTCACCCTCACCCCGCAGCGGGTCGAGGCCATCGCCGAGGCCGTCCGCGAGATCGTCGAGCTCCCCGACCCGGTGGGCGAGTCCGTGCGCGGGTCCGTGCTGCCCAACGGCCTGGACCTGCGCCAGATCCGGGTGCCGCTCGGTGTCATCGGCATCATCTACGAGGGCCGCCCCAACGTCACCGTGGACGCCGCCGCCCTGTGCCTCAAGAGCGGCAACGCCGCCCTGCTGCGCGGCTCCTCCTCGGCCTACTCCTCCAACACCGCCATCGTCGGGGTCCTGCGGGACGCCCTGGAGGGCACCGGGGTCCCGGTGGACGCCGTCCAGATGGTGCCCGGCCGCACCCGCGAGTCCTCCACCGCGCTCATGCGGGCGCGCGGCCTGGTGGACGTGCTCATCCCGCGCGGCGGGGGCTCCCTCATCCAGGCCGTGGTGCGCGACTCCACCGTGCCGGTCATCGAGACCGGCGAGGGGCTGTGCCACGTCTACGTGGACGCCGACGCCGACCTCGACAAGGCCGTGGCCATCACCACCAACGCCAAGGCGCAGCGCTGCTCGGTGTGCAACTCCGCCGAGACCCTGCTGGTGCACGAGGCCGTGGCCGAGGAGTTCCTGCCGCGCGTGCTGGAGGCCCTCGGCGAGAGCGGCGTGACCGTGCACGGCGACCCCCGGGTGCTGGAGGCCGCAGCCGCCCACCCGACCGGAGCCCGGGTGGTCGAGGCCACGGAGGAGGACTGGGCCACCGAGTACTTGTCCATGGACCTGGCAGTGCGCGTGGTGCCCACCATCGACGAGGCGCTGGCCCACATCCGCAGGTACTCCACCCAGCACACCGAGGCCATCGTCACCGACTCGCTGAAGGCCTCCCGGTACTTCGTCTCACGGGTTGACTCCGCCGCGGTCATGGTCAACGCCTCCACGAGGTTCACCGACGGCGGCGAGTTCGGCTTCGGCGCCGAGATCGGCATCTCCACCCAGAAGCTGCACGCCAGAGGGCCGATGGGGTTGACCGAGATGACCTCCACCAAGTACGTGGTCACCGGGGACGGCCACCTCAGGTAGCCGCCCGGTCCGGGGCCGCACGCCACGGGTACGCCCGTGACGTGCGGTCGAACCCGTGTGTGCGTCGTGCGACCGATAGTGATATCCGGGGGCCGATGGGCCGTTGTCATCTGGAGCGTTTTCCCGCTGGAAACCTGGACAGAAGCGAATCTTCGTCTAGCACGTATTCCCAAAGCGACGGCCGGTCGGTAATTTCACTGTGGTGTCTCACGGCGCGCTTCCGTATCGCTCGGAGTGCCGCCCCCCACGGTCACAACGAAAGGAATCCCCCGAATGAAGCTCCGGAGCAAGGTCGCTGCCATCGCCACGACCGCCCTGGCCGTCGGTGGTGTCACGCTGATGGCCTCCCCCGCCCAGGCTGACCTGGTCACCATCTGCTCGGGCCACGGCGGTGCCGTCACCCTGCCCACGGACCTCGCGGTTCCCGCCGGCAAGAGCTGCTTCCTGGACGGCACGGTCGTCCAGGGCGACGTCACCGTCCGCCAGGGTGCCAACCTGCACATCATCGGCGGCGAGATCGAGGGGAAGGTGACCGTCCAGCAGGACGCCTACTTCGACTCCCAGGAGAGCTCCGTCGGCGACCGCGTGGTCAACCGCGGTTCCTACGGCACCTACCTGGAGGACAGCTCCACGGGGGCGGCCCTGCGCGCCGTCCCGGTCGACGGCGGCAACACCGACGGCTTCGCCTACGTGGTGGACTCCTCCGTCCGCAGCATCAAAGCCGAGGTCGGCGCCGTCTACGTCTCCGGCTCGCGCGTCGGCGGCGCCGTCGAGGCCGACGGTGTCGAGTACGCCGACATCTACGACTCCGTGGTCCGCGGCGCACTGACCGTCAACAACCCCGCCAGCGGCGGCATCCTCTGCGACAGCGAGGTGATCGGCGCGGCCACCTACACCGGCGGCACCGGTCCGGTCGCGGTCGGCGCCGGCGAGCAGGAGGGCTTCTGCTCCTCCGTCAACTACGTCGACGGCGACCTGAGCGTCACCGGCGTCAGCGGCGGCGTCTACGTCGACAACAACATCGTCGGCGGTGACCTGTCCACCTCCGCCAACAGCCCGACCGCCCAGGTCGGTGAGAACAACCGCGTCCGCGGTGACATCCTCACCGAGGAGATCGCCCTGCGCAGCTTCTCCGCCGCCGTGGTCGAGGAGTTCGAGGCCCACGAGGACGACCTGGTCGAGGAGGTCGAGGAGGCGCGCTCCACGACCATCGACGAGGCCATGGCCGCCGGTCCCGCCTTCTAGGACCCGCTCCCGGTCACGCCAGGACGCCCGACAGCGCCGACGGCCCCGCCGTCGGCGCTGTCCGTGTGCCCCGGGTTCCCGTCCCCGCCGTGGCGCGTCGCGGGGGACGCGCGGTGGGGACGGCGGGGAAGGGCTGTTACCGTCCGCGAAAGGCCGGCCCGAGGACGAGGAGCGACGCGTGCCCACCACCGTTCCCTACGGAGAACACCCCAGCCAGATCGCGCACCTGTGGGAACCGAAGGGCGGCGCGCCCGCGCCCGTCGCCGCCCTGCTGCACGGCGGCTGGTGGCGGGACGGGCTCGACGCCGGGCTCATGGACCCGCTGGCCCGCGACCTTGCCGCCGCCGGGTGGGCGGTGTGGAACGTGGAGTACCGCCGCACCGGCGACGACGGGGGCGGCTGGCCGCAGACGCTCGACGACGTCGACCGCGCCCTGGCGGCGCTCGCGGAGGCCGCGGCCCGCGAGCCCGACCGCTACGACCTGTCCCGCACGGTGTCCGTCGGCCACTCGGCGGGCGGGCACCTGGCGCTGCTCAACGCGCTCCACCCCCGCACGCCCGTGCGCGCCGTGGTCGCCCTCGCGCCCGTCACCGACCTGGAGCGCTGCGCCCGGGAGGGCCTGGGCGAGGGGGCGGTGGAGCCGTTCCTGGGCCCCGCCCCCTCCGCGCGGGTCTACGCCGCCTGTTCGCCGCTGCTGCGCGTGCCGCTGGGGGTGCCCCAGCTCGTCGTGCACGGGGACGCAGACCAGCGCGTCCCGGTCGGGCACAGCCGCGCCTACGCGGCAGCCGCGCGTGCCGCGGGGGACACGGTGGACCACCGTGAGCCGGTCGGCGCCGACCACTTCGCGGTCATCGACCCGGCCCACCCCGCCTGGCGGGAGGCGCGGGCCTATCTGGACGACCTGCGCTGAGCCGCCCGCGCCCGAGGGGCGGCTCAGGGGCCGCCCCTCGCGGCCGGGCACCCGGTTGCCTCGCGCGTCGGGAACCGGTGCCGGGTCCCCGGGCGCTGGTGCCCCGGGGAAGGACCGGTCAGGAAGAGGTCCCCGAGCCCTGGTCGGTACGGGAGGAGCCGTTGCGCCACCGGTCGGCGACGGTGTCGAAGATCTTGCCGCCCGCGCTGGCCGCGCTGCCCGCGACGTCGCGCAGGGTGCCCAGCAGCGGGTCGCCCGTGCGCTCCCAGGACTCCTTGTAGGAGCTGGCGGCCTTGCGCGCCTCCTCGCCCACCCGGGCCTCGCGGTCGGTGGAGCGGCGCGGGTAGTCGCCGTTGACGATGCTCTGGTAGGAACCGTCCTCGATCCACCGGTGCAGCTCGGCCAGGCGCACCACCGCGAACGGATGCGTCTGCCCGACCAGGCTGATCAGCTTGATGAGGCTGTCGCGGGCGTCGCCGCCGGACTCGTATTCGCGGGCCTGTTCGAGGAAGGCGTCGGGGTTCATCTCCACGAGCTTGGAGCCGCCCGCCAGCTTCATCAGGGCCCGCTTGCCCGCCTCGGGGTTCTGGCTGGCGAGGATTCCGGCGCGGTCGCAGGACAGCTCGGACTTGCGGTACCACTCCTCCAGCGCGGCCACGATGGCCTGGATGCCGATGAAGCCCAGCGGCACCCACGCCACGCGGGTGGCCAGCCGGACCAGGGCCAGCAGCATGGTGCGGTAGACGGCGTGCCCGCTGAGGATGTGGCCGACCTCGTGACCGATGACGAAGCGCTGCTCCTCGGCGTCCAGCAGGTCGAACAGGCCCGTGGTCATCACGATGAACGGACGGTTGCTGCCGATCGCCATGGCGTTCGGCTTCGGGTTCATCTGGATGTAGAGCTCGGGGACCTCGTCCATGTCCAGGACGTAGGCGGCGTCGCGCAGGTAGTCGTGGACGTGGGGGAACTGTGTGGGCCCGACCCGGACTGCGCTGGACAGGAACATCAGTCGCAGGGCGCGCTCGTTGAACAGCCCCGACAGGCGTTTGAACACCTCGTCGAACCCGCGCAGCGAGCGCAGCGCGACCAGGGCGCCCCGGTCGGCGGGGTGTTCGTAGGCACGGGGCGAGATCTCGGAGAGCCGGACGCGGACGCGGTCTGGTGTGTTGGCCATATCGGCATGCTATGCGCCGGGATCGCGCTTGGCCACGGTTTCCGGCTTCGAGATATGACGCGATTTGCGGGCGGCGCCGACGTGCCCGGGGGAAGGAACCCGGTACGGCGTTCGTTGTCCCAGTGCAAGGACCGAAAAGGGAGGAAGGGGACGGCGATGGTGCCCACCGTCGGCTAATCTCGGTTGGCCGATCCCGGCAACGGCAACGTCCACGGCGAAACGGAGCGCACAGTGGCGCACGCAGCTTCCGACGCATCCCGCAACGCGGACTCCCCCGCGCCGCGTGGAGGAACCGGTCCGACCAAGGTCGGTATCATGGGTGGCACATTCGACCCCATCCACCACGGCCACCTCGTGGCGGCCAGTGAGGTCGCCCACCTCTTCGGGCTCGACGAGGTGGTGTTCGTCCCCACCGGTCAGCCCTGGCAGAAGGACCTGGCCAAGGTGACGCCCTCCGAGGACCGCTACCTGATGACGGTCATCGCCACCGCCGAGAACCCCCAGTTCCGGGTGGACCGCGTCGAGATCGACCGCTCGGGACCCACCTACACCCTCGACACGCTGCGCGAGATGCGCGCGAAGTACGGTCCCGACGTGGAGCTGTACTTCATCACCGGGGCCGACGCGCTGGGCGCCATCCTGAGCTGGCACAACGTCGACGAACTCTTCGAGCTCGCGCATTTCGTAGGCTGTAACCGGCCCGGTCACCACCTCAGTGACACCGGCCTGCCCGAGGGCAAGGTCTCCCTGGTGGAGGTCCCCGCGCTGGCCATCTCCTCGACCGAGTGCCGGGAACGCGTCCGCAAGGGCGAACCCATCTGGTACCTGGTCCCCGACGGCATCGTCCGCTACATCAACAAGACCGGGCTCTACCTAGAGAGCTGAAAGGCAGCAAGCACAACGTGACAGCCACCGACAGGGCACTGGAGCTGGTCAGGGTCGCGGCGGAAGCCGCCTCCGACAAGCTCGCCCAGGAGATCATCGCCTACGACGTCAGCGAGCAGCTGGTCATCACCGAGGCCTTCGTCCTGTGTTCGGCCCCCAACGACCGGCAGGTCCGCGCGATCGTCGACGAGGTCGAGGACCAGCTCCGCCTCCAGTCCGGGGCCAAGCCGGTCCGGCGCGAGGGCGAGCGTGACGGTCGCTGGGTCCTGCTGGACTACGCCGACATCGTCGTGCACATCCAGCACGAGGAGGAGCGCGGCTACTACGGCCTCGAACGGCTGTGGAAGGACTGCCCCGAGATCGACCTGCCCGAGGGCGCGCGCGGCGCCCAGCGCACGCCGCTGGACGAGTTCTGACCCCCACCCCACTGCGAGCGGAGAGACACACCACGTGAGCGACACCCCTCGTGTGCTGTTCTGGCGGCACGGACGCACGTCCTGGAACGTGGAGAACCGCTTCCAGGGGCAGACCGACATCGCACTCGATCCGGTCGGCCACGCCCAGGCCAGGCGGGCGGGGGAACTGCTCGCCTCGTTGAACCCCGACGTCATCGTCGCCTCTGACCTGAGCAGGGCCGCCGACACCGCCGGATACCTCTCCCGGGCCTCCGGGGTGCCCGTGGAGTTCGACGAGGGGCTGCGCGAGCGCTTCGGCGGCTCGTGGGAGGGGATGACCGGGGCGGAGCTGTCCGCGCGCTGGCCGGTCGAACACGCGCGCATGGACATCCCCGACGGCGAGCTCGTCGCCGAGGTCGGCGACCGGATGCGCGCCGCCGTCGAACGCGGACTGGGCAAGACCCCGACCGGGGGGCTGCTCGTCGTGGTCAGCCACGGCGCCGCCCTCAGAGTCGGGATCGCCCGGATGCTGGGGGTCCCCGACGAACAGCGCGAGATCCTGGGACCCATCAGCAACTGCTGCTGGTCGGTGCTCCAGGAGCGGCGGGGGCGGTGGCGGCTGATGGAGCACAACGCGGCCAGCCTCCCCGAGCCGGTCGTGCTCAGCGACGACGCCTGAACCGTTTCGACGTTCGGGCCGGATTCCGCTATGGTTCAGGGAGTCGGCAGGACCGCCACAGGTCCGATCGACTCCCTTGAGGGGCTATGGCGCAGTTGGTAGCGCGCCTCCATGGCATGGAGGAGGTCTGGGGTTCGAATCCCCATAGCTCCACGGACTCAGGACGACCCCGCTCGGCGGCCTTCGGCCGCCTCGCCGGGTCGTCCTTCGTGCTTTCCGGGATAGACACCCCGAACCCGCCGAGGTAACCCCCTGTGGCCGGGGTCGCGGGGAGCGGCGGGGCGGGCCTGGTGTTCTCCCGCGACGCGGGGCTTCGCCCCGGAACCACGCTGGTCAGCGCCGCAGCCACACCGCCGCGTTTCCAGGGAGCCGTCCCTCCAGCTCCGCGCTGGCCACCAGTACCCGGCCCGGCGGCAGCTCCACCGCTTCCTCGCCCGTGTTGACCAGCACCAGCACGTCCTCACCCCGCCAGTAGGCCAGCACCGGCCCCCGGTTCAGTGTGTCGTCCCAGGTCAGCGCCTCGTCAGAGGAGAACTCCCGTCGGTGCGCCAGCGCCCGGCGGTACAGGGAGAGCACGGACCCGGGGTCGTCGCCCTGGGCCTCCACCGACCAGCGGCCCCATCCTTCGGGCTGGGGCAGCCACGGGGTGTGCCCGCCGAAGCCGTACGACGCTCCTTCGCGCGTCCACGGCAGCGGCACCCGGCACCCGTCCCGCCCCTTGTCGGTGTGGCCGCTGCGCGACCACCGCGGGTCCTCCAACGCCTGAGCGGGCAGGTCCGCCGCTTCCGGCAGCCCCAGCTCCTCGCCCTGGTACACGTACGCCGACCCCGGCAGCGACAGCTCCAGCAGCGCCAGTGCCCGCGCCCGCCGCGTGCCCAGTTCCAGGTCCGGCTCCGGGTCGCGCCCGTCGGAGAGCAGCCACGCCTTCTGGTCGGTGCCCGGTGGCAGCCCCAGCACCGACACCGGGCGCACCACGTCGTGGTTGCCGATCACCCACGTGGGCACGGTGCCGACCCGCCTGGCGTCGGCGATCGAGGAGTCGATCACGCGGCGGTAGGAGTCGGCGTCCCACGAGGTCCTCAGGAAGTCGAAGTTGAACGCCTGGTCCAGCTCGTCTGGGCGCGTGTACAGCACACGCCGTTCACCGGGCAGCCACACCTCGCCCACCGTGGCCCGGGGCGGGTCGAACTCCGCCAGCACCCGCCGCCAGTCCCGGTACACCTCGTGCACCTCGGGCCGGTCCAGGAACGGGTGGTCCGGATTGGCCGCGATGTCCTCGAACCGGCCGCCCTCCACCAGCACCAGGTCGCGCAACGGCTCCCGCAGATCCTTGACCAGCGCGTACGCCACGTCGATCCGGAACCCGTCCACCCCGCGCCGGCTCCAGAACCGAAGGACGGCGCGGAACTCCTCGCGCACCCGCGGGTCCTCCCAGTTCAGGTCCGGCTGCTCGGGCGCGAACATGTGCAGGTACCACTGCCCGTCCGCCGCGCGGGTCCACGCCGGGCCGCCGAACGTCGACCGCCAGTTGGTCGGCGGCAGCTCGCCGTCCGCGCCCCGCCCGTCGCGGAACACGTACAGCTCCCGCTCGGGCGATCCGGGACCGGCCTCCAGCGCCTCCCGGAACCACGGGTGCTCCTCGGAGGTGTGGTTGGGCACGATGTCGATCATCACCCGCAGGCCCAGCGCGTGCGCGGCGGCCACCATCGCGTCGAAGTCCTCCAGGGTGCCCAGGCGCGGGTCCACGTCCCGGAAGTCGGCCACGTCGTACCCGCCGTCCGCCCACGGCGAGGTGTAGAACGGCGACAGCCAGATCCCGTCCGCTCCCAGGTCGGCGACGTGGCCCAAGCGAGCGGTTATACCCGCGATGTCGCCGGTTCCGTCCCCGTCGGCGTCGGCGAAGCTGCGCGGGTAGACCTGGTACAGGACCGCGTCGCGCCACCACTGCTGCATGCTGGTTCCTCCGTGTGGGTCAGGAGAACAGGCCGCGCGTGCTCCTGGGCGCGGCGGTGGACTGCCTCAGGATGAGCTGTGTGGGCATCTCCACCTGGAGGCGCCCGGCCGTCCCGTTGAGGATGCCCACGGTGAGCCGACCCGCGGTCAGCCCGGTGTCGTAGGGGGTCTGGTCCACGGTGGTCAGGTCCATCACCGCCGCGGTGTCGTGGTTGTCGAAGCCCATGAGGGAGATCGACTCCGGCACGCGAACGCCCGAGCGGCGCAGCGTGCGGTACGCGCCCAAGGCGAGGTCGTCGAACTCGGCCAGCACGGCCGTGGGCGGGTCGTGGTCCGACAGAAGCTCGCCCATGGCCAGTTCGCCGCCCGCGTGCCCGCTGGCCTTGGCCACGCTCCGCGACGGCAGCCCCGCCTCCGCCATGGCCGCCTCGTACCCCTGCAGCCGGTGCCTCGAGCTGGCGCTGGTCCAGGTCTCGGACCGCGAGGCGATGTAGGCCACGCGCGTGTGCCCCAGGTTGAGCAGGTGTCGGGTGGCCCCCGCGGCACCTGCCCGGTCGTCGATGTACACGCCGGCCCGGTCGGACATCCTCTGCCCGACCAGCACCACGGGCACGCCCACGTCGTCCAGCCGACGGCACTCCTCCTCGGTCAGGTCCATGGACACGGTGACCACGGCGTCGGTGTTGCGCCGCAGCGGCAGCGACCGCGTCCAGCCCTCCCGGGCCCGAGTCTCGCCGACCTGGTAGACGAGCATGTCCAGGTCCGCCTCGCGCAGCGCGTCGCTGACCCCCGCCAGTACCGTCCCGAAGAACCACGGCTGGAGGAAGGGCACGACCACCGCGACCCGCCCCGTGCGGCCGGTGACCAGGCCCGAGGCGTTGCGCGAGACCACGTAGGCCAGCTCGTCCGCGGCGCGCTGGACGCGTTGGCGCGCCTTCGGGGCGACCCCGGGGGCCCCGCGCAGCACACGGGAGACCGTCGAGAGGGAGACCCCCGCTCGCTGGGCGACGTCCCGCATGCTCGCGGGTTGGCTGGCCATGCCGTCCACGGTAGGAGCGCGACCCGGGTGGTGGCAACGTTTTCATGAAGAAAATCGGACGACGTGCCTTTTCTTTCCGCGCATGACGCATATCGAAACGCGTTCATTGTTGACTAGATCACACGGTCGGTGGCATCGTTTGCGCACGAACACGGGGGGATGACCCAGCACACACTCGATGCCGCGCGCCCGGACAGCCTTCCGGCGCGGTAAGGAGAGAGCCATGCCAGTGCATTCACACCAGAAGGGGTACACGGTGCGCGCGTGCGCTGCCGGGCTCGCCGCACTGAGCCTCACCCTGGCCACCGCGTGCGGCGAACCCCCCGGGGAGGAGACCGCGGGGGAGGGCGGCGAGACCGCGGGCCTGGCCGAGGACCCGGCGTTCGTCTGGGCGGTCACCGGGGCCGACCGCGCGATCCACGAGGAGGTCGCGCGCCTGTGGAACGAGAACAACCCCGACCAGCAGGTCGACATCTTCTTCCTGGCCCCCACCGCCGACGAGCAGCGCCAGGCGATGTTCCAGGACCTCCAGAACCAGGCGGGGGAGTTCGACGTCCTGGGTCTGGACGTCATCTGGACCGGTGAGTTCGCCGAGTACGGCTACGTCGAGAGCCTGGAGGACCTGCGCGGCGAGGTCGAGGGCGTCAGCCTGGAGGGGGCCGTCGACAGCTCCCAATGGCAGCAGGAGCTGTACGCGCTGCCCTACTCCTCCAACGGCGCGTTCCTCTACTACCGCACCGACCTCGTCGAGGAGCCCCCCGCGACCTGGGAGGAGCTCTACGACACCGGTATGGCCGCCGCCGAGGAGGAGGGCATCTCCGCCTACGTCGGCCAGGGCGACCAGTACGAGGGTTTCGTCGTCAACTTCCTGGAGCTGTACTGGTCCGCGGGAGGCCGACTGTTCGACGACGCCCAGGAGCAGAGCACCTTCCTGGAGGGCGACGCCTCCGCCACGGCCCTGGACTTCATGACGGAGGCCTACGAGAGCGGGTTCTACGCCGACGGCTTCGACACCATGGTCGAGGACGACGCGCGCGCCCTGTTCCAGGCGGGCGAGGCCGTCTACATGCGCAACTGGCCCTACGCCATCCCGCTCCTGGCGGGCGAGGGCGACGAGGAGAGCGCTGTCGCGGACGACTTCGCGGTCGCCCCGCTGCCCACCTTCACCGGTGAGGGCACCACCAGCGCGCTGGGCGGCCTCAACAACGCGGTCAGCACGCTGAGCGACAGCAAGGACCTGGCCCGCGAGTTCGTCCTGTGGGCGGCCACCGACCCCGAGGCGCAGGACGTCCTGCTCCAGAACAGCCTGCCGCCGACCATGGCGAGCGCCTACGAGAACACCGACGACCCCGACTTCCAGATGCTCGGCGAAATCCTCGCCCAGGCCCAGGCCCGCCCGCCGGTGCCCGGCTACAACTCGCTGTCCCTGGCCGTGCAGGACAACCTGCACCCGGCCTTCCGGGGCCAGGAGGAGCCCGACACGGCCCTGGAGGCCGTCGACCAGGCGGCCAACGACGCGCTCGAACAAGAGTAGGCCGCATGGCGACGACCCAGAGAGTCCGCGTGAGCAGGGGCCTGGGTGAGCGTGCGATGGGGCGGATCTTCCTCGCCCCGTCGTTCGCCTTCATGGCCTTGATCGCGCTCTTCCCGGTCTTCTACGCGATCGGGATGAGCCTCTACCAGATCCGGGGGTTCCGCCAGGAGTTCATCGGCGTCGACAACTACGTCCGCGTCCTGACCGACTCCGGTTTCTTCAACGCCGTCTGGAACACCCTGGTGTTCACGGTCGCGTCGGTGTCGCTGGAGTTCCTCGTCGGGATGGCCTTCGCGCTGATCATGCACCAGGCCTTCCTCGGCCGCGGCCTGACCCGCGCGGTCATCCTGATCCCGTGGGTCATCCCGACCGCCGTGGCCGCGCAGGTGTGGCGGTTCATGTTCGACCCGAACCCGGGCTTCGTGAACGCCGTCCTCGGCACGGACATCAACTGGCTGCGCGACCCGTTCTGGTCGATGGTCGGCATCATCAGCGCCGACGTGTGGAAGACCGCGCCGTTCGTGGCCCTGCTGCTGCTCGCGGGCCTGCAGACCATCCCGAAGGACTACTACGAGGCGGCCAGGGTGGACGGGGCCAACGCGCTCCAGCGCTTCTGGAACATCACCCTGCCGCTGCTGCGCCCGTCGATCGTCGTGGCACTGCTGTTCCGCACGGTGGACGCCCTGCGCATGTTCGACTTCGCGTACGTGTTCACCGGCTACTCGAACTCGCTGGCCACCCTGTCGGTCTACGCGCAGCGCTACCTGGTCCGGGACCCGGACCTGGGCTACGCCAACGCGTTGTCCACGGTCACGTTCGTCATCGTCATGCTCGTCGGCCTGGCCTTCATCAGCCGGATGGGCCGCCACATGATCGGTGAGGCGCCGCGGAAGGAGAAGCGATGACGGCCGAGACGGTGAGGCCGAGCGGGTCGGTCCACAAGCCGCGCCGACGCGTCCATCCGGCGGTGGGGAGCACCCTCAAACTGCTCGGGCTGGCCGTGGTGCTGCTGTGGTGCCTGTTCCCGTTCCTGTGGATGGGTATGACCAGCCTGCGGTCGGGATCGGCGGCGATCACCGACCCGAACATCCTCCAGGGGCCCTTCGACTTCGGCAACTACCGGGAGATCTTCGACCAGGGCTTCCAGTTCGCGCTGCGCAACTCGCTGATCGTGGCGACGGTGACCACGCTGATCTGCATCCCGGTGGCCTCGCTGGCGGGCTACGCCCTGGCCCGGCTGCCGCTGGCGGGCAAGTTCGCGATCCTGGCCGCCACCCTGGTCGCGACCCTGTTCCCGCCGGTGGCGTTGGTCAACCCGCTCTACCAGATGTACCTGCAGCTCAACGAGTGGACCGGGATCAACCTGCTCAACTCCTACGCGGGCATGATCATCCCGTACGTGGCGCTGACCCTGCCGCTGGCAGTCTTCATCCTCACCACGTTCTTCGCGGGCATCCCCAAGGAGATCGAGGAGTCGGCGAAGGTGGACGGGGCCACCCCGGTCCAGGCATTCCTGCGAGTGGTGGCGCCGCTGGCGGCGCCGGGCGTGGGAGCGGCGGCCATCCTGACCTTCGTGTACGCCACCAACGAGTTCCTGCTGGCCTTCTCCTTCGCCCCGAACGACCTGAACGTGCAGACGGTGCCGGTCTTCGTGGCGACCTTCCAGCGGGTCGGCTACGAGAACCCGATCGGGCAGATCATGGCCGCTTCGGTCCTGGTGTCGGTCCCGCTGATCATCTTCGCCCTGGTCCTGCAACGCAGGATCGTGGCGGGACTGACCTCCGGAGCCGTCAAGGGCTGACAGCACGACCGGAAGGAAGCGGACCGGTCCCGGGAGCGCACCGCGCCTCCGGGACCGGCTCCGTGTCCGGGTCGGCGCCCGCCGGACCCGGGTCAGCGGCGCACGACGTCGCTCCCGTCCAGGTCCGCCGCGTCCTTGCCCACCAACTCGGCGGTGATCTGCAGCTCCGCCAGCGTCGCGCGCAGCACGTGCTCCACGCCCGCGGCGCCGCCCACGGCCAGCCCGTACACCCACGGCCGCCCCAGCAGCACCGCCTCGGCCCCCAGCGCCATCGCCACGGCCACGTCGGCGCCCGAGCGCACACCCGAGTCGAACAGCACCGTGGCGCGGTCGCCGACCGCGTCCACCACCTCGGGCAGGGCGTCCAGCGCCGCCACGGCGTTGTCGACCTGCCGGCCGCCGTGGTTGCTGACCACGATCCCGTCCACGCCCGCTGCCACCAGGTCGGCGGCCTCGTCCCCGCGCACGACGCCCTTGACCAGCACCGGCAGGTCCGTCCACCGGCGGATGCGCGCGATGTTGTCGGTGCTCAGGGACCTGCTGGAGAACGCGCCCAGGAAGTGGAACACCGCCTCGGTGAACACCCCGCCCGGCTCCGGGTCGGCCTTGAGCCGGGAGCGGAACTCCGGGTCGCTGAAGTAGTTCGCCGTGCCCTGGCTGCGCAGGAACGGCAGGTGGCCCAGCGCCAGGTCGCGGGGCCGCCACCCCAGCCGCTTGGTGTCCGCGGTGACGACGACCGCCTCCGCCCCCGCTGCCGCCGCCCGCCGCACGAACGACTCGGCCAGCGCGTCGTCGCCGGGCCAGTACAGCTGGTACCACCAGGAGTCGACCGCTTCGGCGACCCTTTCCATCGGGGTGGAGGCGGCCGTGGACAGCACCATCGGCACCCCCAAGGCGTTGGCGCCCTCGGCCACGGCGAGCTCCGCCTCCTCGTGCACCTGCTCCAGGACGCCGACCGGCGCGGTCAGCAGCGGTGTGGCGTACTCCCTGCCGAACAGGGTGACCCCCAGCCCGCCGGCACCCTCTGCCCCCGGCCGCAGGCTGCGCGGGCGCAGCGCGTAGCGGGCGAACGCGTCCACGTTGGCGCGGGCGGTGCGCTCCCGTCCCGCGCTGCCCTCCACATAGCCGAACGGACCCGGCTCCATGGCCCTCTCGGCCAGGTCGCGCAGATCCTCGTGGTGGTAGGGCAGGCCGGGCAGGACGCCGTTGGTCGCGTCGGCGTAGACGCCGTCCTGGTACTGGGCGAAGTCGGTCATGGTTCCCTCGCTGGCGCCGCGGCGCCTGGTAGGGGCACCGCGGGGCACGGCGCACGGGACGTAAGAAGAGGACGGACCGGGCCGCGGGGAGGTGTGCCCCGCGGCCGCGGCCGTCGAACCGTTCGCGCCCACCGGTTCCGGCCGGATGCTACCGCGCGCTCACGTGACCGGCGTCACCCGGTCCGCCTCGGTCCGGCCACCGCCGGGCTCCGCGGCCCCGGCCTCGGCGATGTGCAGTGCCGTGACCAGCTCCCGGTACAGGTCGTCCCGGTCCATCAGCTCCCGGTGGGTGCCCCTGGCCCGCACCCGCCCGTCCTCCATCAGCACGATGGTGTCGGCGTGGATCACGGTGGACAGCCGGTGCGCGATCGTCACCACGGCCGCCCGCGCGGCGTGGGCGCGCACGCTCTCGGTGATGGCGGCTTCGGTGATCGCGTCCACCTGCGAGGTGGCCTCGTCCAGCAGCAGCACGTCCGGCGAGCGCAGCAGCGCGCGGGCCAGGGCGATGCGCTGGCGTTGTCCGCCGGAGAAGGACGTGGCGTCCAGCGGGGTGTCCAGCCCCTCCTCCAGGGCGTCGATCTTGTCGGCCAGGCGTACCTGGCCCAGGACCCGGCGCACCTCGTCCTCGGTGGCGTCCGGACGGCTGAACAGCAGGTTCTCCCGGATGGTGCCGGGGATGACCGGGGTGTCCTGCTCCACGTAGGCGAAGCGGCCGCGCACCTGGCCGGGGGTGAGCTCCCGGTAGGGGGTCCCGTTCAGGAACAACTGCCCCTCCTCGGGTTCGAGGAAGCGCAGCAGCAGCGAGAACACGGTGGTCTTGCCCGCGCCGGAGGGCCCCACTATCGCGGTGTGCCCGCGCCTGGGGACGGCAAGGTCCACGCCGTCCAGCGCGGACTCGGCGCCGGGCGCGTACCGGGCGGTGACCCCGCGCAGTTCCAGCAGCGCGCCCGGGCGGTCCCCGTCCGGGGAGGGGACCGGCGCGTCCGCGTCCGACGCCTCGGAGGAGGGTTCGAGCGCAATGGCCTCCACCTCCCGGATGCGCTTGGCCGCGGCCACGCCCGACTGGAGGGTGGTGACGCTCTGGGACAGCTCCATGACCGGGGTCATCAGGGTGAACGCGTAGAGCAGGAAGGCGATGAGGGTGGAGACCTCGATCGCACCCGAGGACACCCGCAGCGCGCCCACACCCAGGATGGAGATGATGGCGAGCTGGATCCCGCTGAACGCGATCGTCCAGGCGACCGCCTCGCGCCGCACCGAGCGCACACCGTGCCGCGCGGACTCCCGTGCGTGTTCGAGGATCTGGCCGCTCAGGCGCTCCTCGGCCCGGCTGACCTTGACCGTGCGGACCGCGCGCAGCGCGCCGTCGAGCATGCCGCCCATCAGGCCCAGGGAGTTCTGCGCCCTCTCCTGAGCCTTGGCCAGGGCGGGCATCAGCGTCAGGAACAGGACGGTGACCACGAGCACCGCGACGAAGGTGACCGTGAGCAGGAACAGGTCCAGCACGCCCATCATGACCAGCGTTCCCACCAGCAGCACGCCGCCGTTGATGAGGCTGATGACGCTGCTGGAGGCGGCCTCGCGCAGCAGTACCGTGTCGGAGGTCGCCCGGGTGACGAGCTCGCCGGAGGAGCGGCGCGACAGCGGGATGAGCGCGGCGCGGAAGTAGCGGCGCACCAGCGAGGTGCGCGCGTCCAGCACCACCTTCTCGGCTACGGTGCCCAGGAGGATCCAGTGCCACAGGCCGGACACCGTGCCCAGCGTGAACAGGCCCAGCAGCAGGGCGATCGGCGCGAGCAGGCCGCCCCCGCCGGAGACGGTGTCCAGGACCAGCTTGATCACCATCGGGTTGGCGAGTTCGAGCGCCGACCCGAACAGGGCCAGCACCAGGCCCAGCGCCAGCTTGTTCCGGTGCGGGCGCACGAACGACCACAGCACCCGGAGCTGGGCGAACCGGGGTTCGGGCCCACCCGGTTTCGAGTCGGTGTCTACTTTTGATGGATCAGTCATGTTTTGAAGTAGGTCATAGGTGACCGATTATTGTCAACCAATTACCGGCAGGCCTAGGATGAGGGCATGGTGAAGAGCGCTCCCCCAGGCGAAGAGACGAGGACGCGCGCCCGGACCCGGCGCGCGATCCTCGAAGCGGCGGTGGAGGTGCTCGGGGAGAACTCCTCGGCGCCCCTGTCCCAGGTGGCCAGAACCGCGGGTGTGGCGCGCAGCACGCTCCAGCGCTACTTCGCCGAACGCGCCGACCTGGTGTGCGCCCTCGGCGAGTACGCCGACGAGCTCATCAACGAGGCCACCGAACGGGCGCGCACCACCGAGGGAACCGGACTGGAGGCCTTCGGGCGCCTGGTGCCCGAGTACTTCGGGCTCCAGAAGGTGATCATGCTGACCTTCGGGGCCGACGACTCCTGGGACGAGGTGCTGGAGGAGGAGTTCGGGGAGGCGGACCGGGCCCTGTTCGCCCTGGTCGAGCGCGGCCACGCCGACGGCAGCATCGACCCCAGGATCACCCCGATATGGGCGCAGCAGCTCCTGTGGTCGGGGCTCTACGCGGCCTGGGCCTACGTGAGCGTCAGCCGCACGCCCGCCTACGAGTCCCTCAACCTGTGCGTGCACTCGCTGGTCAAGGCCGTCTCCAACCCCGGCCGCGACGGCGCGGGCGACTGACCCGGGGCGGCGCGGGGACGGACGTCCGACCCGGGCGGCGCATCGGGGAAGTCGGGCGGCCCGCCGGGGGAGGGGGCTACAGGTACAGGCCGGTGCCGCGCTCGGGGGCCTCGTTGGCCACGGCGTGCACGTCGCGCTCGCGCAGGATCACGTACCGCTCGCCGTTCAGTTCGACCTCGCCCTGCTCCTCGGGATCGAAGAGCACCCGGTCCCCGGTCTTGACGTGGCGGGCGCTGGTTCCGGCGCCGACGACCTCTCCCCACGCGAGCCTGGTCGCCAGCTTCACCGTGTCCGGGATGACCAGGCCGGCGCTGCTGCGACGCTCGGTCCTGTCCGGGACCGACTTCACCAGCAGGCGATCGTGGAGCATCTGGATCTCAAGCTTTGATTCGGGCACCACTCCAGGGTATTCGGCGCGGAAACCGGACACCGCACGTCCACCCGGGGGTCCCGAGGTCGCAACCCGCTCCCAACCTCCGGTACAGTGATTCCATCGCCGAGCGGGGGAACCGCCCGGCATACAAGGGGCTATGGCGCAGTTGGTAGCGCGCCTCCATGGCATGGAGGAGGTCTGGGGTTCGAATCCCCATAGCTCCACGTTGCGCGGGCTGCGGCGAGCCGGTTGAAGACCGGCTCGCCGCAGCCCGCGATGCTTTCCGGGGGGGAGACCCCCCGAACCCCCCGAGGCGCCCCCCTGGTGTCGGGGCCGCGGTGGTCGGTGCGGTGGTTGGGCGCTTCCTTGCAACGTGAGGCTTCGCCTCCCGTCCCCCTGGTGTCGGGGCCGCGGTGATTCGCCTCCGGGCTCCTGCGGCTGGGGGCGGCCGAGCCCCGTGTGCGGTTTCGGCGCCGATCCGCTTCCCGGCGCGACCGGGCTGGAGGATCAACGACGGCGCGATCATCGACTACGAGCTCGAACGGGACGGCGCCTTGCGCGGCCGCGTCGTCGCCGTCGAGGAGTCGGCCCTCTTCTCGTACCGCGTCGCGGCCGAGCCCGGCACCGACGCCAGGCCGTCGTCGAGCACCTGGACGTCCTGCGCCGGGTCGGCCTGGTCGAGTCCGGGCGGCGCGGCCGCGAGGTGGTGCACCGCCCGGTCGGGGCGCGCCTGAGCGAGCTGGGGCGCGGCCTCCAGCCCGCAGCTCGGGTCCGGGACCGCGGGCTGGAGGCGATCAGAGGGCTTGCGGAGGAGGACTGAACCGTTCGTCCACGAAGGCGAGGAGGTCCGGATCGCCCGAGGTCAGGCGCTCCACCTCCTCGCCCCCGTCGCACCGGCACAGGGCCACCGTCACCTCGGAGGCGGTCCGCCCCACCACCCGCCACACGGCTCCGTGGTCCTCCCAGCGGACCAGGGTGTCGACCGGGTTCTGCCGTGGTCTGTCGCTCATGTCCACTCATGTGCCCCGTCCCGGGGTGGTTGAAGAGGGGCCCGGACGGGTGCCGCGGCCGTCCCGGGGTGCGGGGGTGTGGGCCGGACGACACCGCGGCTGGTCATCCCACCCCCGCACGTCCGATAGACTCGAACCGTTGCCGAAGGGCACTCGGGGCTATGGCGCAGTTGGTAGCGCGCCTCCATGGCATGGAGGAGGTCTGGGGTTCGAATCCCCATAGCTCCACGTTGCGCGGGCTGCGGCGAGCCGGTCTTCGAC
>NZ_LEKI01000102.1:0-21996 GCF_001029525.1 Nocardiopsis sp. RV163
CCCCGGAGATCTTCCCGGCCGACGACATCGCCCTGGTCAGGCCCTACTACACCGCCCGCGAACACGAGCGTGAGCGCGACCTCTCCCGTGTCCAGGCCGAGGCCGTCATTCGACTGCGCGCGTGGACGCACGGCTCCGTTCACGTCCCGGCCCAGGCCCCGCCAGCGGTTCCGTCCCCGACTCTGACCCGGGCCCCGGCACCGATCCCGGCCCCCGCGCCCGTTCCCGTCGGCGACCTCCTCGCCGCCGCACCCGCCCGGGCCCGGTACGCGGACGGGGTGACGGTATGACCGGCATGTCTGCGCACGACCCGGCACCGGTCCCCGGCCCGTTCGCCTTCTGGGGACACCTCGACTACGCCTGCGACCTGTCCGAACTCGCCCGGGTCCGCTCCGAACTCGCCCGCGACCTGGCCGGTTTCGACCCCGACCTGGTCGCGACCGTCCAGCTCGTGGCCAGCGAACTCGTCGCCAACTCCTGCAAGTACGCCCGTTCGGAGGAGGGGGTCACCCGCACCCTGTCCATGCCCGACGAACGCACGCTGCGCCTGACCGTCAGCGACGCGGGCGGCCCCACCCTGCCCCGCATTCCCAACGAGCGCACCGACGAGGAGTGGGAGGCGGCGGAGGGCCAGCGCGGCCTGCTGCTGGTGCGCCAGCTCTCCCGCACGTGGGCCAGCTTCGCCTTTCCGCGCCGCTATGGCCTCGGCACCCACGTCTGGGCCGCCTTCGACGCCGAGCCGCCCCGAAGCCTGCGCGGCGCTTGGTGACGTACAGAGAAAGGGGGCGCGGGCACCGTCGTGCCCGCGCCCCCTTTCCAGAGGTCACTCCTTCTTCTTGCGGCGCAGTTGCAGCATGCGGGGTGCCACATAGACCGCGAAGAGAATGGCCGTGAGGAGCACGCTCAGAGCGGACCACAGGTAATCGCCCTCCCACGCGCGCCATGCCGCCATGCCGAGGAAAAAGGCTATGCCAACAAGCCTGAACCCGATGAGGGTGCGAAGCTCCTTCTTGGTCGGGTCCTTCGGAAAGCTTCTCTCCATGTGCCCTGCTCCTTTCCTTGGTCGTCGATCCGCCACAGCAAGCCCGAGCGCAGTTACCCAGTTCCGGCCCGGCCGGGAGGGGCCCGGCTGGGTGAAGCCCAGCGTGAACGCGCCGTGGAAGCAGTGGCCCAAGTGCACCGTGCCGTCCTGGAACTGGTAGGCGCCGGTGAACCCGAACGGGCACGACACCATCAAGCTGGCGTATCCTTTATTTTTCTCGACCTGAGCGGAAGACTCTGAACGACTGGCATCCAGAGTCTTCCGCTGTTTCAATTCCCACTATCTAGCAGAAGTTTCCCCTAGAAAAGCAGCCAAACAAGGGAAAATAGGAAGCATGCCAGGAAAGAGGATCCGATTAGCAAATCGAGCCACTTAGGTGCTGCTGATTTGCGACTGACTAGAAAAACTTTGACCAGTAGGCCAATGGCCCCAATGACCATGAGTGCGAAGGTTGCGGGAATCATCAGCATCTCTCCTAAGGGCCACCAGGGGAGCTTTCTGGTGGCCCACTTTGCTGGATCAGCGAGTCAGTATCGATAGTGGAGCCAGAGTGCTCCGCATGTTATTCCAACTGCGGCCAGGCCGATTGCCCAGAATGCTCCCCAGGGCCCCGTGATGCCAAAGGCCCAGACAAGGGTTCCAATCTCCGTTCCGAGAAGCCCAGCTGCTGAGCACATGTCTAGAGCAGTTGAGTTCAGTCCGGTGGGGTCGGTGTTGTTGATGGGGTCGCACTGGGCGTAGACGTAGTTGTTCATCTCCTGCCGGGAAGGGTCCGGCTGGGTGAAGCCCAACGTGAACGTGCTGTGGAAGCGGTGGTTCAGATGCACCGTGCCGTCCTGGAACTGGTAGGCGCCGGTGAACCCGAACAGGCTCAACACCGCCGCCTCGGTCCCCTCCAGGCTCTCAGAAGTGCGCTCGCCATAGGGGCCGAGGGAGAAGCCCCTCGGCCCCTCACTTAAGGAAGACCGGTTATTTCAGGATGCAACGAGGGTGCAGAAAGCTGTCAAGAAAGCGATCGCTCCCAAGAGCGCAAAAACAGATTCGATGCGCCCCCATTTGCTTTGGGATGACAGCTTCTTGTTCTTTGTTCTCTTGTGTCTCATGTTGACCACGAGGAAGAGGCACGCCGATGCAACTATCCATGAGACAAAGGATATGTAAATCATGGCAGAATGTCCCTTCTTTTGGTTAACCTCTAGGCTAGGCTCGCTGCTGCACACACACCTCCGATGAGTGTGGCGGCATTTCCGACCGCGGTCGCCACAGAACTTGCACTCACGGCTGTCGCAATACCGGCCCCAATAAGGGAACCCTGCAATGCGGCGCCTGTCCCGACCAGAGCGCCGATCGCGAGACCTGCTCCTGCCATGAAACCAACACTGCCCGCAGCAATGAGCGCCACACCCGCGAAACTGGCAGCGGCGCATCCGTAGGTGACCGCATTCAGCCCGGTGGGATCGGTGTTGTTGATCGGGTCGCAGGCCGCGTAAGCGTAGTTGTTCATCTCCTGCCGGGACGGGTCCGACTGGGTGAAGTTCAGGGCGGCGCACGAAATACGTGCGCCGCCCTGCATAGAGCGAGATCAAGGACTTCAAAAATCGCCAAACAATAGCTTTGGCGTTTCTGCCATGCATGACTTGTTCTTCACTCTCCTTCGCGACATGAGGCCGCATCGAAAGCGTAGAAGTGATTACGAGAAATAGAGGTAAACACAGATAGCGATAGCGGCGCCCGAGATGACGATGATCGCCTTTTCCGACTTCGCGCCCCGGACACCCGTCCCACTTTTATACCCCAAGGAGGCAAGAGCGAAGACCCCCGCAACTAGGAATATAGATGCAAAAATCGCTAGCGTCACTTGACTCACTTCCGTGCTGTGCTTTTTGGGCTACTTGGTTGCGCCGTAGGCACCTCCGATCAGGGTCCCGGCCACTCCACCGGCTTTGTACCCGGCTTGGCAACCGACCCAAGCCCCGGGGAGAGCACCTATGCCCCCGCTCATGAGACCTCCGGCGAGCGCACCGAAACCGCCTACCAGAACACAGCCAGCGGCTGCGCCGATGATCGCACCGCCAGCCCCGTAAACACCGACTTCTTTGACGGAGAATAGTCCTCCGGGGTCGGTGTTGTTGACGGGGTCGCACGCCGGGTAGTTGTAGTTGTTCATCTCCTGCCGGGACGGGTCCGGCTGGGTGAAGCCCAACGTGAACGTGCTGTGGAAGCGGTGGTTCAGATGCACCATGCCGTCCTGGAATTTTGCCGGACGCGCATCGCCGAGAGGCTCGATGCAGATGTGCCGGATCGTGCGTGAAATCAGTTCCATTATTTAGCACAACTGGAAGATGGGCCCCCGGTCAAGTGATCGCTGAATAATTACGACGACCAAAAGCCGAGGCACCCCATCCACAACCAGCAATCTAGATTATTTCCGCAGAGTCCAGCAAACTCCTACTGGACCCAGAAAAGCAGGAAGCCTGCTATCATCAGAAGAATCAAAGCAGCCAAGGAATCAACGTTCCTAATCGGCCTTGAAGTCTTCACTCTGGCCACCATGTAAATTAGAACGGCACAGATTATGATTGACGCAAGAAGCTCAAAAAAGGGAGATCACCTGCTTTCTCTAGAGGTCCTTGTAAAATGCATGAGCCCCGCACAGGAACGAAGGGATGGCAGCTGCCGAAGCGACTGACGTCGCGGTCATACCAACGCCAGCAGTAAGCGTTCCGGCTGTAACGGCTGACATACCAGCTCCCACCAGCAACGCACCGGTCACAGGAGCGAAAGCGACCGCCGCGACCGCTCCTGCAGTAACTCCCACTGCCCACATCGTGCTGCAAAAACTAAGTCCGCTGGGGTCGGTGTTGTTGATGGGGTCGCAGGCCGCGTAGGCGTAGTTGTTCATCTCCTGCCGGGAGGGGTCTGGCTGGGTGAAGCCCAACGTGAACGTGCTGTGGAAGCGGTGGTTCAGGTGCACCGTGCCGCCCTGGAACTGGTAGACACCGCTGAACCCGAACAGAACCAGCGCCCCCATGCACCACTCCGCGCGGAATCGTTACGGGGAGCCGAGTGTTAACGCAAGCACCGAAAAGGCAACGGCCATCGCATAGAGCACACCCTCAGAATACTTGTGGGCAGCTTTTGCCCTGTATCCCTTTTTGAGCGTACGAACGAGCGTGAGGGTTGTCGCGAGGAACAGGCTTGCACACATGAAGAAAAATAAAATAAAAGCTCCCCTAATGAATTTGGCAGGGCCGAGGCTCTCGCCTCGGCCCTGGGCGGTCTTACATCAGACAGCCAACACCGGCCACGCTGAGAGCGTTGCCCGCGGCTGCCATAATTGTCGGCCCCGCGACGTAGCCGATCAGCGCCCCTTGCAGGGTGGCACCACCGAGCCAACCAATCCCGGCTCCGACGGCGGTTCCGATCGCTGTGGCAGGGGCGAAGGCAGTGAACATCCCGATAAGGCCGATCGCGCCGATGACACCTCCGGCGATGGTCATGGCCGTGCAGGCCGCGTTCAGCCCGCTGGGGTCAGCGTTGTTGATCGGGTCGCAGGCCGCGTAAGCGTAGTTGTTCATCTCCTGCCGGGACGGATCAGGCTGGGTGAAGCCCAACGTGAACGTGCTGTGAAAGCGGTGGTTCAGATGCACCGTGCCGTCCTGGAACTGATAGGCGCCGGTGAACCCGAACGGGCTCAACGCCGCCGCCTCGGTCCCCTTCAGGCTCTCAGAGGTGCGCTCACCGTAGGGGCTGTAGTCGTAGACCACGTCCGGGGACTCAGCCTGCGAACCCTCAGAGGTGAGAGCCAGCACGGTGTTCTGCTGGTCGAGGGTGTAGTGGAACCGCTCATCACCGTCCCAGGCCACCATGGAGACCAACCGCCCGTCGGGGTCGCGCACGAAGCTGGTGCGCTCGCCCTCGGAGGCGATGTTGGTGACCCCGAGCGCGGTGTTGGACAGCTGCCGCTCCACCCGGGTTCCCTCGTGCACGTCGGTGACGCCGCGCATCTGAAACAGCATTCTGCGCCTTGAACCACTTTGATACAACCAGGCTTTTATATTGAAATATAAATTCTCCCCGAAATTAGGCCAGAAATGACAGAACGGCAAGCGCGATTGCTGCCACAAGACAGGCCCAGCAGAGCACCTGATGAATTCTTCTCGGATTAGCTGACTTTTTGTTGTAATATTTCCAAAAAAACACCATCGAGAGAATTAGAAATATGCTTGATGATATTCCAAGGATTTGCATTTTTCCCTCCCGGTGGGGCGGGATGCCCCGCCCCACCAAGGTTTCTAGCTGATGAGTACTGAGAGTGGCGATTTGCCGTGGAGCGAGGTGTCTACCATCACCACAGGTTCTCTCATTTGTGGAATATCTGTTAGCAGTTCTGATTCATGGCCTGGATGCCGCGGGAGACTCCCCAGACTGCCATAACCCCAGTGGCCACTGCCCAGGTCACAGGACCGGCTGCAACAGCAATTGTTCCGGCCGCCATGCCGGAGAGCGTGTAGGCAGCGCCCACATAGGAGGCAAATCCGAAAACGAAGTCGACTGCCGATGCGGTACACAGCCCGGTGGGGTCGGTGTTGTTGATCGGGTCGCAGGCCGCGTAGGCGTAGTTGTTCAACTCCTGCCGGGACGGGTCCGGCTGGGTGAACCCCAACGTGAACGTGCTGTGGAAGCGGTGGTTCAGATGCACCGTGCCGTCCTGGAACTGGTAGGCGCCGGTGAACCCGAACGGGCTCAACGCCGCCGCCTCGGTCCCCTCCAGGCTCTCAGAGGTGCGCTCGCCATAGGGGCTGTAGTCGTAGACCACGTCCGGGGACTCTGCCTCCGAACCCTCAGAGGTGAGAGCCAGCACGGTGTTGTGCTGGTCGAGGGTGTAGTGGAAGCGCTCGTCGCCGTCCCAGGCCACCATGGAGACCAACCGCCCGTCGGGGTCGCGGACGAAGCTGGTGCGCTCGCCCTCGGAGGCGATGTTGGTGACCCCCAGAGCGGTGTTCGACAGTTGCCGCTCCACCCGGGTTCCCTCGTGCACGTCGGTGACGCCGCGCATCTGGGTCTGGTCGGTGGTGTCGTAGCTCAGCCACGAGGCCAGTTCGCCCTCACCGTCATCGGAGCGCAGCGTCTGGTTGGTCACCGAGTACTCGTAGACGTACTCACCCCGCGAGGTCATGTTCCCGGCCTCGTCGTGGCCCACCTCGGCCCCGCGAGCGCTGGTGGGCTGGTCGGCGTCGTTGTAGGCGAACTCCTCGCCACCGGCACTGAGCAGGTTGCCGACGTCGTCGTAGGTGTAGTCGGTGGTGCCGTCACCGGTGAGCCGGTCCAGACCGTCGTAGGTGAAGGTCTCGGTCTCACCGCCGATGGTGCGCGACTGCAACTGGTCGCTGTCGGCGCCGTCGTTGTCGTAGGAGTAGGAGGCCTGCACCAGAGCCTGGTCGGCGGCCCCGGTGGTGGTGATGCCGGTCAGGCGCCCGGAGTCGTCGTAGGTGCGCTCCTCCACGGCCCCGTCGGGGTGGGTGATGCTGGTGCGGCGGTTGTTGGCGTCGTTGGTGAAGGTGGTCTCGGCCCCGGTGTGGTCAGTGAGCGAGGTGAGCCGGAACGCGGCGTCGTAGCCGTAGGTCGTGGTCTTGCCGTGTTCGACCATCTCGGTGACGTTGCCCGCGGCGTCGTAGGCGTAGGTGGTCCCCTCGCTCCCGCTGCTGTCGGTGCGCACGGTTTCGAGCAGGTCACCGCGGCCGTTGTAGGAGTGCTCCACGCTCGCCTGGTCGGTGTGGGTGGTGATCTGGCGGCCGTTGCCGTCGTAGGCGATGACCTGGAGCAGGTCGCCGCCCTGGGAGATGGACACGATCCGGTCGAGGCGGTCGTAGCCGTACTCCAAGGTCACACCGTTGCCGTCGGTGACCGAGGTGACCCGTGACAGCGCGTCGTAGCCGTATTGGGTGGTGCCCATCGGCCCCGGCTCGTCCATCGCCGTCATGTTCCCGGCGCGGTCGTAGGAGTAGTCGGTCGTGTTGCCGCCTGCGTCGGTGACCTGGTTGACCAGCCCGTTGGAGTGGTAACGGATGTCGGCCACCTCGATGTCCATCTCCTCCTGGACGGCCGAGGTGAGGTTGCCGGCGTCGTCGTAGGACATCTGAAGCGTGTCCCCGTCCGGGGTGGTCACGCTGGTGGGCTTGGCGGGGTTGGCGGTGTCGGTGAACCCGACCGAGGTCGCGGCTCCCGTGGGCAGTTCGGTGCCGATGAGGTTGTTGAACTCATCGTGCTCGTAGGTCACCGAGGCTTGCAGCGCGTCGGTGGTGGTGGCCACGTCCGAGTTGGCCGTCCAGGTCTGGGAGCGGGTGTTGCCGACCTGGTCGGTCGCCGAGGTCTGGCGCCCGGAGTCGTCGAACTCCAGGGTGGATTCACCGCCGCCCGGGTCGGTGACCGTGGTCTGGGTGTTGGACCAAGCACCGTCGGCGTAGGAGTAGGTGGTGGTGGCTCCGTCCTGGCTGCCGTCGGGCACGGTCAGGCTGGAGACCTGGTCGTCGTCGTTGTAGGCGATCTCCCACACCGCGCCGGTGGCGTCGGTGATCGAGGTCAGCAGGCCGTCGTCGTAGCCGAACTCGATGTCTTGGCCCGCCCGGTCGGTCAGCGTGGAGGTACCGTCTCCGCTGGAGGCGTAGGAGGTGGCCGTCTCACCGACCGGGTCGGTGATGGTCGGGATAGCTCCGCTGTCCCAGTCGAAGGTGGTGACCCGGTCCTGGGTGTCCACGACCGAGACCAGGTTCCACTCGGTGTCGTAGCGCATCCGGTGGGTGTGGCCGTTGCGGTCGGCCTGGGAGTACAGCCACCCGTTGGCGTTGAAGGTCCACACCTGGTCGGCGTACTCGCCGCGGTGGAAGGTCAGCGCGTAGTGGCCGTTGTCCAACTCCTCCAGTTCGGCGTTGAGTCCCGCAGGCGGGGTGAAGGAGCCGTCCTCGGCGATGTCGAAGCGCTCGCAGTAGCCGGAAGGGCCTTGGAAGATGATGCCGTTGCTGTAGATGCTCAGGCCCACGTCCTGGCCGTGGGAGAGGGTCCAGCCGTCGTAGGAGGGCGCGGAGTTGTAGAAGCTGGACACCGACAGGTCCAGGCCGGTCCCGGCCACGGTCAGGTTGCGGTGGCGGAGGACGAGGTTGCCGCCCTGGGTGTTGACCGCCAGTTCCATGCGGTCGCTGATCTGGTGGCGTTCCAGCGGGTACCAGGACTGGATACCGCGGTTGACGCCGTCCGCACAGGTGCCGACCCGGGTTTCGGGTTCTTCCGAACGGTTCTGGGCCTCGGGTGCGCTCTCGGCCCCGGGCGGGGTCCAGGGCTCGTCGGGTGGTTCTCCGCCCACGGGTTCGGTATTGGCCTCGCCCGGCTCCCAGGTGTCGGGGACCGGGATGGTGCGGTCGGCGGGTGAGTGGGGGTCGGTATCGGCCAGGGCCGGGGGCGCGGACAGCAGCCCCAGCACGAGGGTGGAGGCGGCCGTCGCGGCCGTCAGGGACCAGGGGATGTGTCTTCTCACGAGGGGGATCGCTCCCAGGGGTGGGGATGTGCACGGGTGCCACCCGGACATGACGGCCCTGGTCTGAGGGTCCGTCTCCGGGTGGCTCAGGCACCCGGTACGTTACGGAACGCCACCCCGCGAGCACCATGAGCCCAGGGTGAGGAGTGTGACCCTGGGTGCGAGGGACCTTCGGCAAGTTTGACCACGGACGCAACGGAGACAGGCCGCGTTCGCGCAGGTGAGGGCGAACGCCGAGGGAAACACTGCGTCGCGTGCGCCGGACGGTGTCCCCGCGACCCGCTGGCCTCGGTGGCCGGAACCGGCCCCGACGACAACAATTGCCAGAGGGCAACCATCACGTTCCCCGGCACCGCCGATGCCGCGCGGCGCATGGTGACCGCACGACCCGCCGCACGAAGGAGGGGCGCGGGCACCGTCGTGCCCGCGCCCCTCCCCCACGGGCCCCGTGCGCGGAAGGGGGCCCTGGCCAGGGGGCCGCCAGGCCCCCGTCGTGGTCGTTACCGGCTCTCCAGGCGGTCCAGCAGGGCGTGGTACTCGTCCCACAGCTCGCCCGGCAGGTGGTCGCCGAAGGTCTTGAAGAACTCCGGCACCAGCGCGGCCTCCCGCTTCCACACCTCGGTGTCGACGTCGAGCACGAAGGCCATGTCCTCGTCGGAGACGTCCAGTCCCTCGGTGTCGATGCCGCCGGCCACGGGCAGGCGGCCGATCGGGGTCTCGACGGCCTCGGCCTCGCCCTCCAGCCTCTCGACGATCCACTTGATGACGCGGCTGTTCTCACCGAACCCGGGCCAGACGATGCGGCCCCCGGCGTCCTTCTTGAACCAGTTGACGTAGAAGATCCGGGGCAGCTCGGCCTGGTCGGCCGCCTGGCCCAGCTTCACCCAGTGGGCGAAGTAGTCGCCCATGTTGTAGCCGCAGAACGGCAGCATGGCGAAGGGGTCGCGGCGCAGCTCGCCCACCGAGCCCTCGGCGGCGGCGGTCTTCTCCGAGGAGACGTTGGCGCCCAGGTAGACGCCGTGCTGCCAGCTGAAGGACTCGGTGACCAGCGGCACGGCGGTGGCGCGTCGGCCGCCGAACAGGATGGCCGAGATGGGCACGCCCGCCGGGTCCTCCCACTCGTCGGCGATGGTCGGCGCCTGCCCGGCCGGGGTGGTGAAGCGGGAGTTCGGGTGGGCGGCGGGCTCGCCCGAATCCGGGGTCCAGGGGCGGCCCTTCCAGTCGGTGAGGCCCGCGGGCGGCTCCTCGGTGAGACCCTCCCACCACACGTCGCCGTCCTCGGTCAGGGCGACGTTGGTGAAGATGCTGTTGCCCCAGAGGGTCTCCACGGCGTTGGCGTTGGTCTTCTCGCCGGTGCCGGGCGCGACGCCGAAGAACCCGGCCTCGGGGTTGATGGCGCGCAGTCGGCCCTGCCCGTCGAAGCGCATCCAGGCGATGTCGTCGCCCACCGTCTCGACCTTCCAGCCGGGGATGGTCGGCTGGAGCATGGCCAGGTTGGTCTTGCCGCAGGCGCTCGGGAAGGCGGCGGCGACGTAGTGCGACCGGCCCTCGGGCGGGGTGACCTTGAGGATGAGCATGTGCTCGGCGAGCCAGCCCTCGTCGCGGGCCATCACCGAGGCGATGCGCAGCGCGTAGCACTTCTTGCCGAGCAGGGCGTTGCCGCCGTAGCCCGAGCCGTAGGACCAGATCTCACGGGTCTCGGGGAAGTGCGAGATGTACTTGGTGGAGTTGCAGGGCCAGGCGACGTCCCGCTGGCCGGGCTCCAGCGGGGCGCCCACGGAGTGGACCGCCTTGACGAACTCGCCGCGCTCCTCGATCAGGCGCAGGGCGGCGCTGCCCATGCGGGCCATGACGCGCATGGACACCACGACGTACGGGGAGTCGGTGATCTCGACCCCGAGCTGGGAGATGTCGCCGCCCAGCGGCCCCATGCAGAAGGGCACGACGTACATGGTGCGGCCGCGCATGGCGCCCCGGAAGACCCCGCCGAAGGTGGCTCGCATCTCGTCGGGGGCGATCCAGTTGTTGGTGGGGCCCGCGTCGCTCTCGCGCTCGGAGCAGATGAAGGTGCGGTCCTCTACCCGGGCGACGTCGCTCGGGTCGGACTTGCAGTAGAAGCTGTTGGGGCGCTTGTCCGGGTTGAGGCGGACGAAGGTGCCCTGCTCGACCAGCTGGTCGGTCAGGCGGGTCCACTCCTCCTCGGAACCGTCGCACCACACGATCTCATCCGGCTGCGTGAGCTCGGCGACCTCCCGCACCCAGGAGACGAGTTCCTCGTGTTCGGTCGGCGCGTCCACGTCGGTATCCACGGCGGTCACAGCGGCTCCTTCTCAAGGTCGAGATCTCTCGCATCATGAACGACGATCCCCCGCAGTGACCAATTGGTTTAGGCCAATGGTCTATAGAAGTTGTGCTGGAAGAACGGATTCCCCTGCGCGGCAAGGGTTCCGTGTGGTCTACCACCGGGTATGTACGCGCACGAACGGGGGCGGGCCGGAGACCGTTCCGGTGCTGTTGGGAGCGGGTTCCCCCGCCGGAGGCGGGAACCGGGTTCCGCGACCGACACACTGTGCTGTTCGTCACACTGCGTGCCCGGCACTCTGCCGCGGGCTCCGGACGGAGACTAGACCTGTGCCGCCGCACCACTGGCAAGAAAGCGCGTCTTCGCAGTTGGGAGCGGTGGAAGCGGAGCCGGTCCGGATCAGCGGCGGTACGGCGGCTGGTCGGATCGGCGCGGAACGAACCGGCCCGGATCAGCTCAGGAGGAGCCGGGCAGGATCAGCGCAGGATGGCGACGGGCCCCCTGGCCCCGTGCAGGACGGAGTGGCTCACCGATCCGAGCAGCAGCCCGCGAAAACCCCCGCGTCCGCGCGAGCCGACCACGATGAGGTCCGCGGGGGTGGCCTCCTCCAGCAGGGCGATCACGGGGTGGGCGCGCACGACCCTGGTGCGCACCGTGACACCGGTGTGGCGCGCGCGGGGCCCGGCCAGTTCCTCCTCCAGCGCCTGCCGGGCGGCCTCGGCGGCGGTCGCGTCGTCGAACAGCTCGGGCGGGATGGGCCCGGTCGCGGCGGCGAAGGCCACCAGCGGCTGCCAGGCGCTCACCGCCACCAGTTCGGTGTCGGCGAAGTCGGCCTGCGCGAAGGCGAAGTCCACCGCGCGCCTGCTCGGCTCGGACCCGTCGATGCCCACGATCACCCGGCCCCGCACGCCGTGTGCGGAGGCGTGCTCCCGGGGCAGCACGATCACCGGGACGGGCGCGCGGGCGGCCAGCTCGATGCCCACGGAGCCGACGAACGCGGCCACGATCCCGCTCAGCCCGCGCGAGCCGACCACCACGGCGACGGCGCCCTCCGCGGAGGCCTCGGCGAGCAGGGCCTCCACCGGCCGGGCGTAGGACAGGCGCTTCTCCACCCGCAGCTCGGGGAAGAGCCGCGCCACCCAGTCCCCGGCGTACTCCAGCAGGGACTCCGCCCCCTGGGCGTCGGCCTCGTCGGGGAACACGTCCGGGGCGACGTCGGGATCGGCGCGCCCGTGCCCCGCGAACACGCCGACCGAGGCCAGCGGCCCCGCGGCCGCGACGATCCGGACCCCGAGGCCGCGCAGCACCGCCTGGTGCGCCGACCACTCCAGCGCGTGGCGGCTGGATTCCGTGCCGTCGACCCCCACGATCACCCATCGCGTCGTGGATGCGCCGTCCATGCGTGCGCCCTTCTCGTCGGCCGTCCCTGCCCCGCGTATTCCGCCGGTGTCCCCCGATGATGCCGTGTGAACACACACCCGTGGATAACGGTGCCGACGCGAGTTGGGTGAGACGGGGCACCCCGGGTAGGGGGTTGCGACACAGGGGTGGGTTCGGCCGCGCGCCCTTCGGAGGGTGTCCAAACGGGGGCGCGGCAGCCCGTGGAAGGCAGGGGACACGATGTCGCACTCCACACAGATGCACTGGGACTACAGGGACGGGAGGGTCGCGGCCGTGGTGGCCGCGCTCGTGTACAGCCTGTGGGTCGTGGAGGTCATACTGCCCGCAGGCGGTGCGGTCCGGGGGGCCCTGGCCGACCAGGACGCCGACTTCGCCAGGTTCCTGGAGAGCGCGCACCGCATCGCGGCGATCCTGGTGGTGATCGCCGCCGGAATCGGGCTCGGGCTGGGAGCGAGGGAGCGGACGGGCCACCTGCTGGCGGTGTCGTGGTGGTGCATGGTCGTGTTCGGCGCGGCGTCGCTGGCGGCCACGCTCCTCCCCGGGCCGTGCGTGGTGTCCACGGACGTCGCGTGCGCGACGGAGTCGCTGGCGGAGGGGTTGGCGGGGGCCACGGCGGCCCAGGCCGTCGTCGCGGCGGTCGCGCTCCTGGCCGCGCTGGCGGGCGCGATCGTGCTGGCGGTGGACCGGTGGCGGACGGGCGACGGCAAGTGGCCGCTGGTGGCCGTCGTGGCGGCGCTCCAACTGGTCACCGCCGTGGCCGTCATGGTCGCGGCGGTACGGGTGTACGCGGCCGGTGGAGACGGCGACCCGGGGGTCGTGTTCAGCACACTGCAACGGCTCCACCTGGTGGCGGTGGCCCTGTGGCTGCTCACCGCGGGCCTGCTGCCCAGCCTGTGGAAGCGGTCCTGGACGCCCCGGCGCGCCAGCGTCGAGCACTGAGGCGGGAACCGTCCCCAGTGCGCGATGGGAGGGCCCGACCCGCGGTGATCTTGTACTTATAGCGAGGTTGGACCGTCGAGACGCGCTGGAAGCACAAGATCACGGCGAAGGGGGCGGGTCCGCCGACCCCACTCCTCGACGCCGCCCGGCACGGCCTGCGGACGGACGCCCGGGAACGCCGTGCGAACCCCGGCCCGTCACTCCCCGGTGTCGCGCAGGGCCTCCGGCAGGGGGCGCGCGTGCACCACGTGCAGGGTGCTCACCGCGCGGGTGAGCACCACGTAGAGCCGGTTGACGCCGCGTTCCTCGGCCTCGGCGACGGCGGCGGGCTCGGCGACCACCACGGCGTCGAACTCCAGGCCCTTGGCCAGGCTCGCGGGGACCGCGACCAGGCGGCCCGCGTCCGGCCCGGCGCCCGCCTCCCCCAGCAGCGGCGCGGCCAGCCCCTCGGCTTCGAGGGCCTCGCGCAGGGCGGGCAGGTCGGCGTCGGCGGCGATGAGGCCGACCGAGCCCTCGCCCCTGAGCGCGGTGCGGCAGGCGTCGGCGACCGCCGCGGCCAGGCCGTCCTCGGCGGGGGTGATCCGCAGCGCCCCGGGCGCGCGGCGCACGGCGACGGGCGCGCCGAGCCCGGGCGCGATCGCGGGCAGCAGGCGGGCGGCGAAGTCGATGATCTGGGCGGGGACGCGGTAGCCGCGGTCCAGGACGCTCAGGTGGCCGGTGGGCTTGCCCAGGTGCTCCAGGAGCGTGGACCAGTCGGCGGCCGCCGAAGGGCTGGTGCCCTGGGCGATGTCGCCGAGCACGGTGAGGGAGCCGGACACGCAGCGGCGGCCGATCGCCCGGCACTGCATGGGGCTCAGGTCCTGGGCCTCGTCCACCACGATGTGACCGAGCCCGGCGGGGCGCTCGATGAGCGCGGCGGCCTCGTCCACCAGGGCCAGGTCCTCCTCCGACCACAGCGCCGCCTTGGGGCCGCGGGGCCTGCCCGGCAGCAGGACGGCGGCCCGCTCCTCGGCGTTGAGCAGCCCCTCGGCGGCGCGGGCCAGGCGTTCGGGGTCGGTGAGCAGGCCGAACACCAGCTTGAGCGGGTCGGCCTTGGGCCACATGGCGGTGACGGCCGACTTCACGGCGGGGTCGCGGCGCACCTGCTCGTGCGTGCGGTCGTCGCAGACCTCGCCCCGGGCCTCCATGAGGGAGAGCACGGCGTGGGCGATGCGGTGGGAGAGGAGTTCGCGCCCGGAGCCGTAGGCGACGCCGCGTTCGGCCAGCTCGTCCAGGAGGGGGCGCAGGTCCTCGGGGTACAGGCGCCAGCGGCGCGACCCGCGGCGGACCACGACCGCCTCCTCGGGCGTGCGCAGGTGCGACCACAGGTCGCGGCGGACCACCTCGGCCATGCGGGCCCGGCCCTTGATCCGGGCGGCTCGGGGCTCCTCGGTTCGGCGCACCCACCCGGCGGCGGGGCGGGACCGCTCGGGCAGCCCGGCGGTGAGCATCTCGGTGACGGTGGTCTGCTGGACGTCCACCTCGCCCAGGGCGGGCAGGACGTCGCGGATGTAGGAGAGGAAGGAGCGGTTGGGGCCGACGATCGCCACGCCGGAACGGGAGAGTCGTTCGCGCTCGCTGTAGAGGAGGAAGGCGATGCGGTGCAGGCCCACGGCGGTCTTGCCGGTGCCGGGCGCGCCCTGCACGCACAGGGTGGTGGTGAGCGGGGCGCGGACCAGGCCGTCCTGCTCGGGCTGGATGGTGGCGACGATGTCGCGCATGGGCCCGGTTCGGGGGCGTTCGATCTCCGCGTCCAGCAGGGCGCTGCCGCGCTGACCGCTCCCGGTCGGGGCGGTGGTGAGCGGCTCGTCCTCGAAGGCGGTGAGGACCACCTCGGGGTCGGCGTCGCGGCCGTGGTCGATGGTGGTGAAGCCGTAGCGGCGGCGCAGGCGCACGTCCATCCGGTCGCCGGGCGAGGCCCGGTAGTAGGCGACGCAGATGGGGGCGCGCCAGTCCAGGACCATCGGGCGCCCCTCGGCGTCGTGGACGTGGCGGCGGCCGATGTGGATCCGGTCGGGCTCGGCGCCGTCGAACACGTCGTCGTCCAGGAAGACGGTGCCCGGTTCGAAGTCCAGGCGGCCGAAGAACAGCGGGGCCCCGGGGACGTCGGCCAGGGCCGCGAGGCGGCGTTCGCGGCCGCGGCGCAGGGCGGCGTTGGTGACCTTGTCGTTGACGACGTCGCCGAGGACGAGTTCGCTGCCCTCGACCTCCTGGCGCATCCGGTCCAGGGCGGTGCGGGCGGCGGCGAGGCGGTCGCGTTCGGCCCGGAGTTCGGGGCTCACGGGCACGGCGGCGGAATCGGTGGTGGACATGCGGCGGCCTCGGAGGGGATCGGCGGGACAGGAACGCGGCGGCGCGCGTGCGCGGGTCCCGCCCCGGTCGCCGCGAGGGCCCGGTTCGTTCCGATCCGTGAGAGCGCACAGCACCCGTTGAGGGGGCGCCGCCGAAAAGAGCCACCAGGCTAACCCGCTCCGGATCCCTCGCCAAACCGGCCGGGCACCGGGCTCCCGGCCGGGCCCCCGGTGCGCGACCGCGCGGAGGGGACGGGAACCGACGCGGGCACGGGAGCGTCTGAGCAGCCGGGAAAGGGCGGTACTCACATGCACCACGTTCAGGGCGATCTCGTAATACGGCCCGGCCTCCGGGCGGGATGGGCCAGGTTGGGTGTCGGGGTGGTGACCGGTGTGGTCACGACCGCCGGCGTCGCGTTTCGCGTGGGCCCGGGAGCGGCCCTGGCCACGGGCGCCGCGTGGATCTTGCTGGTCGCGGCGGTGGCCGTGCACCTCCACCGCGCCAGGATCGTGCTGACCGCGCACGAGATCGTCATCAAGGGGGCGTTCTTCCAGCGGCGCCGGTCACGGTCGCGCGCCGTGTGGACGATCCGCGCGACCGTCGTCCAGCCGCGCGGGGGCCCCTGCGACACCCTGTTCGTCCTCGACCCGCACGGCGGCGTGCTCGTCCGGGTGTACGGCGCCAACTACACGGCCGAGGACATGGACCGGCTGGTGGGCGCGCTCGGGCTGCCTTGCAGCGGCCCGGAGGGGCCTGTCACCCCCAAGGAGCTCAACCGGTTCCGCCCCGGTCTCGTGACGTGGTCCGAGCGGCACGCCTACCTGCTCGGAATGGCGTTCGCCGTCGCCCTGACCCTGGCCATCGCGGCGGGCGTGCTGATCGGCTCGGTTCTGACCGCGGGGTAGCCGCGGCGGCCCGGCGCGGCACCGCCGGGCCGGTCAGGTCTTGCGCAGCCGCACCCGCCGCACGCGGTGGTCGTCGCCCTTGTACAGGACCAGGGTGGCCCTCCCCCGGGTGGGGCGGATGTTCTCCACGAGGTTGACCTCGTTGATGGTGCGCCAGGTGTTGGCGGCGAATTCCAGCGCCTCCTCCTCCCCGATGGCGGTGGCCATGTGGTGGAAGTAGGAGCGCGGGTCGGAGAACGCGGTGCGGCGCAGCTCGCGGAAGCGGTCGAGGTACCAGCCCCGGATGTTCTCGACCTTGGCGTCCACGTAGATGGAGAAGTCGAAGAAGTCGGCCACGGCCAGGCGCCCCGCGGCCGGGGGCTGGAGGACGTTGATGCCCTCGACGATGAGGATGTCGGGGCGGTGCACGGTCTGGCGCTCGTCCGGCACGATGTCGTAGTTCAGGTGGGAGTAGACGGGGATGTCGATCCGGTCGGCCCCCGCCTTCATCTCGGAAACGAAGCGCACCAGGGCGCGGCGGTCGTAGCTCTCGGGGAAGCCCTTGCGGCGCATGAGGCCGCGCGACTCCAGTACCGCGTTGGCGTGCAGGAAGTTGTCGGTGCTGACCAGTTCCACGTCCGGGTGGTTGGGCCACTGGGCCAGCAGGGAGCGCAGGAGGCGCGCGGTGGTGGACTTGCCGACCGCGACGCTGCCCGCGACGCCGATGATGAACGGCGACGGGCGGTCGGACTCGCCGAGGAAGGCGCGCACGGCGGAGTGCCGCTGCTGGGTCGCGCCCACGTAGAGGTTGAGCAGTCGCGACAGCGGCAGGTAGACGTCCCGCACGTCCTCCAGGGAGGTGGGGTCGGTGGTGCCGCGGAGCTGGGCGAGGTCCGCCTCGGTCAGGGACAGGGGCGTGGAGGCCCGGAGCGCGGCCCAGGCCTCACGGTCCATCTCCACGTACGGCGTGGAGAAGCCGTTCTTCGTCGTGTGAGACACGAGTGACCACCCTAGAGCAGGGGGTCGACCGCGACGGGCGGCCGGTCCCCACAAGTCCCGCAACGACCCCCGAAACGTGCCTTAAACCACATGTTCACGACACGCACCCCCAAAATTTTGCCTCTCCTTTCCGGGGGGTGGAATCGGTTCCACTCGTCGCCTCCCCATGCCCCCGACCTGCGCGGTCTACTCCCCATGCACCAAATGGTCTATACCGCTACCTGGGAAAACGAGCAGTGGTATGGATGCCTGGTTGGTCGATTCGACCGGCTTCTTCGCTTACGCTGGCGGCCATGTGCGGAATCGTTGGCTACGTCGGGCCGCAACCGGCGCTTGAAGTCGTCGTGGACGGCCTCGCAAGGTTGGAGTATCGCGGATACGACTCCGCGGGTGTGGCTGTGCTGGGCGACGGTGCTCTGCGCACCGAGAAGCGCGCGGGCAAGCTCGCGAACCTGCGCCGGGCGCTGGAGGAGCGGCCCGTCAGCGGCGACGGCGCCGGGATCGGGCACACGCGCTGGGCCACGCACGGCGCGCCCAACGACGCGAACGCCCACCCCCACGTGGACAACGACAACCGCGTCGCCGTCGTCCACAACGGCATCATCGAGAACTTCGCCGCGCTGCGCCTGGAGCTGGAGGAGCAGGGCTGCAAGTTCCTCTCCGAGACCGACACCGAGGTCGCCGCCCACCTGCTCAACACCGAGCTGGCCCGGACCGGCGAGCTGCCCGCCGCCATGCGCGCGGTGTGCGGGCGGCTGGAGGGCGCGTTCACCCTCGTGGCCGCCTCCGTGGACGACCCCGACCTGGTCGTGGCGGCCCGCCGCAACTCCCCGCTGGTCGTCGGCCGCGGTGAGGGCGAGAACTTCCTGGCCAGCGACGTGGCGGCGTTCATCGCCCACACCCGCGAGGCCGTCGAGCTGGGCCAGGACCAGGTCGTGGAGCTGCGCGCGGACTCGGTCAGGGTGACCGACTACGAAGGCAACCCCGTCGACGTGCGCGAGTACCACGTGGACTGGGACGCCTCCGCCGCCGAGAAGGGCGGCTACGACTACTTCATGCTCAAGGAGATCGTCGAGCAGCCGCGCGCGGTGGCCGACACCCTCCTGGGCCGCGTGACGGTGGACGGCCAGCTCACCCTGGACGAGATGCGCCTGTCCCCCGAGGACCTGCGCTCGGTCGAGAAGATCGTCATCATCGCCTGCGGCACCTCCTACCACGCGGGCCTGATCGCCAAGTACGCCATCGAGCACTGGTGCCGCATCCCGTGCGAGGTCGAGGTGGCCAGCGAGTTCCGCTACCGGGACCCGATCCTGGACCAGCAGACCCTGGTCATCGCCATCTCCCAGTCCGGCGAGAGCATGGACACCCTGATGGCGGTCCGCTACGCCCGCGAGCAGCGCGCCCGGGTGCTGGCCATCTGCAACGTCAACGGGTCCACCATCCCGCGCGAGTCCGACGGCGTGCTGTACACGCACGCGGGTCCGGAGGTCGGCGTCGCCGCCACCAAGACCTTCCTCACCCAACTGGCCGCCTGCTACCTGATCGGCCTGTACCTGGCGCAGGTGCGCGGGCTGAAGTTCGGCGACGAGATCAACGCCGTGATCGCCCAGTTGGCCACCATGCCCGAGCAGATCGAGCGGGTCCTGGAGACGGCGGAGCCGGTCCGCGAGCTGGCCCGGTCGCTGGCCGACACGGACACCGTGCTGTTCCTGGGCCGCCACGTGGGCTACCCCGTGGCGATGGAGGGCGCGCTCAAGCTCAAGGAGCTGGCGTACATGCACGCCGAGGCGTTCGCCGCCGGTGAGCTCAAGCACGGGTCGATCGCGCTGATCGAGGACGGCGTGCCGGTCGTCGTGGTGGTGCCCTCCCCCGAGGGCCGCAGCGTGCTGCACGACAAGATCGTGTCCAACATCCAGGAGGTGCGCGCCCGCGGCGCCCGCACCATCGTCATCGCCGAGGAGGGCGACGACGCGGTCCGCCCGTACGCGGACGTGCTCGTCCCCATCCCGGCCGTGCCGACCCTGCTCCAGCCGCTCGTGTCCACGATCCCCATGCAGGTGTTCGCCTGCGAGCTGGCCCTGGCCAAGGGCAACGACGTGGACCAGCCGCGCAACCTGGCCAAGAGCGTGACGGTCGAGTAGCGGCGGGACCGCGCCGAGGGGCGTGTCCGGCGCGCGGCGCCGGGCGCGCCCCTCGGCGCGTCCGGGGGTCGGCGTGTCCGGGGGCGGCACGCGTCCGTGTCGGCGGCGCGGCCGGGTGCCCGCTTCCCCGTGGGAACGCTCCCGTCAGCGCGGCGCTCCGTGCCCCGACCCGTCGTGGGCGGCGCGTGCGGCGGAGACGTCGGGGTGGATCGGCAGGACCGCGCCCAGGCCCAGGACGTCGAGGATGCGGGTCAGCTGGCGCGGGGGGCAGGCCAGGAGAAGGTGGTGCCGGGCCCCCGCGGCGAAGCGCAGGGCGCGCACGAGGGCGTTGACGCCCGAGGCGTCGATGAACTCCACCTCGGACAGGTCCACCGCGACGCAGCCGTCGGCGGCGGCGGCCGTGATCCGGGTGAACGCCTCCTCGGCGGTGGCGATGTCGATCTCGCCGCCCAGCTCGACGACGGTGATCCCGTCACAGACGAACTGGTCCTGTTCCGTGTCCAGCACGGTCACGCCTCGCTCCGGGGATCGGGTGTAGGGAACTCTGCTCAGGACGCGGTCGGCCAAATGCCGACATGCGTTGACAGCCTACTCTTCCCGGGCGGTCCGTCCGGTGCCGTCCACAGCCCCGGAGTCCTTTTCCGGCATCGCCTCAAAGGCGCGCCTCAGCCCCCGCCACCGCATATCGCCCACACGATTTTCCCGCGGCCGCGCACCGGCTCCCAGCCCCATTGCCGACTGAAAGCGGAGACGAGACCGAGCCCCCGGCCGGACTCGGCGAAATGGTGGGCGTCCACCCTGACCGGGGCTTTTTCGCTGGGATCGGCGACCATGCACACCACTCCGCCCCGCCCGCCGTCGAGGCGGCGAAACTGGACCACGACGCGGCCGCGAGGGGAGCCGTCCTCGGGGAGGGCGTGGCGACAGGCGTTGCCCACGAGTTCGGAGACGATGAGACGGACGTCCTCCAGCTCCTCGCGGAACCCCCACCCCTCCAGGGCCCCGGAGGCGAACTCGCGCGCCCGGCGCACCGACTCCGGCGAGGCCGCGAACGCGCCCGCCGCGGCGTCCCTGGTCCGCGCGCGCTCCCCGACCGAGAGGCGGCCCAGCGGGTCGTCCCACCAGCCGCCCAGGAGTGCCCGGGAGGCCTCCGCGAGAGAGGGGCGGCTCCAGAAGGGCTCGGAGTCGGTCTCCGAGGACACCAGCTCTGCGTTCATCACGGTCCTCACGAGTGCGCTGTCGGTTGACCCGTCCTCGGGGCCATCGTGGCTTACATCTGTAAGACACAGATGCACGTGCAGCTCAACGTCCGGCCCAGGGTATAGGACGAAGCACCCTTATTGGTAGATCCCCTGCGCAGAATTCACAGACGGGCATCCGCGTTTACACCAGACACGCAAGGGGCCCATAGGCCCCAACCCAATCCCCGACCGCCTCTGTCCGCAACGGAACCCCGCGGGTATACTGAGCGGTCGCCCGCGCCAAAGCCGCTACAGCCGTTGCACAGGAGGCGATGTGGTCGCCGAAGAGGCACCGAATCTACAGGTCACCCAGGATTTCCTGGCCAATTCCAGCGGTGGCCCCACCGTGCTGCGCATTCTCCTCGGAACGCAGCTGAGGCGGCTGCGACAGGAGAAGGGGATTTCGCGGCACGACGCCGGATACGCCATCCGCGCCTCCCACGCCAAGATCAGCCGCATGGAGCTGGGCCAGGTCAGCTTCAAACGCCGCGACGTGGACGACCTGCTCAAGCTCTACGGCGTGGACCGGGCGGACCAGCGCGAGGCACTCCTCGGGCTGGTCTCCAGCGCCAACGCCCAGGGCTGGTGGCACAAGTACGGCGACGTGCTGCCGAACTGGTTCGGCGTCTACGTCGGCCTGGAGGAGGCCGCGTCGGTCATCCGCACCTTCGAGGTGCAGTTCGTGCCGGGCCTGCTCCAGAGCGAGGACTACGCGCGCTCGGTCATCCGCCTGTCCCGGACCGCCACCTCCGACGATGACGTGGACAGTCGTGTGCAGATGCGCATGCGCCGCCAGCGCAGATTCGTCGAACCGGACGCGCCCAGACTGTGGGCGGTCATCGACGAGGCCGTGCTGCACCGCCCCTACGGCGACACCCGGGTGATGCGCGGACAGATCGAGCACCTGGTCGAGATGGCGCGCCGCCCCAACATCACCCTCCAGATCGCCACCTTCGCCATGGGCGGCCACCCCGCCGCGGGCGGCCCCTTCAGCATCCTGCGCTTCCCCACCCCCCAACTGCCCGACGTGGTCTACCTGGAACAGCTGAACAGCGCCCTGTACTTCGACAAGTACGACGACACCCACCGCTACGCGCAGACGATGGACCACCTCGCCACCCAGGCTCCGCCGCCCGCCGCCACCGAGGAGATCCTGCGCGGCTTCCTGGAGCGCTACTCCTGACC
>NZ_LEKI01000103.1:0-21740 GCF_001029525.1 Nocardiopsis sp. RV163
CACCGCGCCCACATCACCCGCTGGTTCTACGACTGCACCACCTGCGTCCACCGGGGACTGGGACGGCTGTACGTGGACGACGAGCGCTTCACCGCCGCCGTCGACGCCCACGCCGAGGGGCTGAGCGTGTACCTGCGCGAGGCCTTCGCAGCCAACGCCGCACGTCAGGAGGCGTGAAACGGCGGAGGCCGGTGACCGGGTGCCCGGTCACCGGCCTCCGCCGGACGAGCATGCGAGAGCGGGGTTCGCACGCTTTACTGTCTGTCTGGGAACGGTCCGTTACCAGAGCTGGTCCACGATGACCTCGGCGTCGTCGACCTGGTGCTGGTACCGGTCGGGGTAGGCCGAGCGCTGCACGTCCTGGGCGACCTCGCCCAGCGGGGTGTCGTCCCAACTGCCCTCGGGGTAGACACGCTCCAGCTCGTCGAAGAAGGCGTTGGTGGCCCAGGTGGGGTCGAGACGGTCCTCCTGCGAGCCGTAGTGGTCGCGCTGCTGGAACAGGCCGACGCTGTCGCGGTCGCCCCAGTCGAGGTTGTCCAGGTGGGTCTCGACGATGGAGGTGGCCACCGCCATGGCGGCGGCGTCCTCGCCCAGGTCGCGGTCCTTGGCCGCGTCGACCATCGCGCGGGCGTTCTCGACGTGCTCCTCGCTCATGTGACCGGCCATGTCGTCGTTCAGCTTGTCGTTGAGGGTGTCGGCGATCTCCTTGGCGGAAGCCGTGTCCGCGGCTGCGGCGCCGGGTCCGGCCAGAAGCAGCCCACCGGTGATAAGCAGGCTGGAGGTCGCGGTAAACGTCAGCTTGGGTATCGATCGCATAAAGTTCACCCGTGCAACGTATGCGCTGGTCAGGTCTTTGAAAAGTGTTTGAAACCACTTGGGGTGAGTGGGAAAGGCAACACCAAGTCCGGGCAACCCCCCGGTCAGGCGGCGTAGGCCCGTTTCCGTGCCTCGTCGGCACCCCGCCACGGGCCTGAACAGCGCGAACGTGACCGTGCCAACAGTGGGGCCCCAGCCCGAGCGCACCCGGACCGCACCGGCCGTCGAAGGCACGGGATCCGCGCAGCCGCGCTGCGCCGCGCTCGCGGCGGGCGGGCGATGGGCGGTGGACAGCACGCCAGGCCCCGGCGGGGCCGCGTGGCCCGACTCCCGCACGCGCGAACATGGGAGTCTGGTGGTTCCGCTTCCCGCCAACGGAAAGGGCCGCCCGTGCGCTGGACCGTCCACTCCGAGAAGCCCCTGTACACCGATCCGTGGATCGACGTGCGGGCCGCGGACGTCGAACTGCCCGACGGGCACCGGTTCGACCACCGGGTCATCCGCCGACCGCCCGGGGCGGGAGCCGTGGTGCTCGACGGTCGGGGCCGGTCCCTGCTGCTGTGGCGGCACCGGTTCATCACCGACACCTGGGGCTACGAGATCCCCATGGGCGGCGTGCACCCGGGGGAGACCCCCGAGCGGGCCGCCGCACGCGAGGTGCTGGAGGAGACCGGGTGGCGGACGGGGCCGCTGCGTCCGCTGGTCTACGTCCAGCCCTCCAGCGGGCTGACCGACAGCGAGCACCACGTCTTCGTCGCCGACACGGCGGAGAGGGTCGGCGAACCCCAGGACGCCTGGGAGGCCGAGCGCGTGGAGTGGGTGGCGCTGGACCGGGTCCCCGAACTGATCAGGCGGCGTCAGCTGGTGAGCGGCACCTCCATGAACGCGCTGCTGTACCTGTACGCCACCGGCCGACAGTGAACGAGGCGGTCTCTGTGCGCCGCGCCGGGTACGGCCTTCGCGGAACCGCGGGGGAGGACGGCCGCGGAACGCGTTTCCCCGCGGCCGGGCGCGGCCCGCCCCCGACGCGGCGAGCCGTCACCTGTGCTCGTTCTCGACCAGCGGCACGACGTAGGCGCGGCGCTCGCGGATCAGGCCCTCACTCATTACGAACACCTCGCCCATCGCGGCGCGCATCACGCTGCCGTCCTTCTGGGGCGCTTCGAGGGTCATCTCCGCCATGACGACGTCGTCCTCCTCGACCATCCGCGTGATCTGCACCCTCGGGGGAACGCCGACCGGGTCGGGACCCTCGATGTTGGCGTCGTAGGCCTCCTTGCCGGTGATCCGGTAGTGGCCGAACACGATCCACTCGATGTCGTCGGTCAAGCACGACAGGATCTGTTCGTGGTCGGACTTGTTGAACCCGTCGATGTAGCGTTCGACGGTCTGCTTGTTGGTGGACTGGCTGGCAGCGGCCACGGGCTTTCGCTCTCTCTCACTGAGGCTCACAAGGTCAACGGGGAGATCCCTACCAGGGCGCTCGGACGTTCCCGCGGATACCGGCGTTCGACCTGAGGGCCTCCACAGGAGCACCGACCCGCTTCCCGGGTCCTTCCCGTCAGCTCGGAGAGCTCCCGCACAGCCCGCCGCCACCGCGCCGGGCGGAGCTCTGTTCGGAGGAACAGTGAACACCCTCGACCCCAAACTCGTGCTGCCCGCCGGTGAGCGGGAGCAACTGACCGCGAACGGCCTCCACGTCGACCGCGGCGGCCGCACCGTCGGGGACCTGGTCGACGTCGAAGCATGATCCGGGCTGACCCCACCCGACGGCGCGGTGTGCGGCTGGGAGCTGGCACTGCCCGGGATCCACCGGGGCTTCCTGCCGACCGGGGCGCAGGCGCGGGCGGCCAGGGCCCGGATCAACCGCCTCACCGAGCGGCAGGTGCGCACCGTGTCCTCCTACCGGGAATTGGAGCAGCTCACCGGAGGAGCGTGAGCGGCCCCGGCGCCTACCGCCCGCGTTTTCGCGCCCCTCCGTTCCGTACCGCCGGTTCCCCGGCAGCGAACGGCGCGCGCTCCTCTCCGCCGGGGCGCCGATCCCCGATCCGCGCCCCGTCTCACCGCGTCCACCCGCATCAGCGCATCAGCGCCAGCTTGCCGGTGAGCTTGTTGACGGCGTTGCGCGCCCCGAAGACGGCCACCCCCGCGTACTCCACGTCCTGCGGATCGGTGGCCGCGAGGGCGTCCAGGTACTCTGCGTAGTCGCGGGAACGGCGGGCCACCTCGTTGAAGCCCATCACCGTCAGGTCGCGCTCATCCGCCCCGGCCTTGAGCCGACGCAACTGCTCCGCCGATGCCACCAGGGTCGGCACCGGATGCGGGTTGAGCCCGGCGTGCACGCCGCCGCCCGCGTCCTTGCCGTCGGCGGCAAGCGAGTTCTCCATCCGCCCGCCCAGCGCCAGGCCCAGCACCATCCCCGCGTTGGCGGCGAGCGCGGGCTCCAGGCCCTCGCGCAGGACGACGACGATCTTGGTGGACATCCCCATGGTTACCCCGTTCATATGGCTTGTGAACGGTGCAGAAACTATCCATAAGATCGAACTCATGACTGCGGGACCGAACATTATTCTTCCAAAGGGCTACCGTAAGAGCCATGGACGAACTTGATTCGGCGATCGTGCGAGAACTCCAGCAGGACGCGCGGCAGACCAACCGCGCCCTCGCGCACAAGCTCGGCGTGGCGCCCTCCACCTGTCTGGAGCGCGTGCGCCTGCTGCACCGGCGCGGGGTCATCCGGGGCTACCACGCCGACGTCGACCCGGCCGCGCTCAACCGGGAGGTGGAGGCCTTCGTGTCGGTGCAACTGCGCCCGCCCAGCCGCCAGGTCATCGAGGGCTTCAAGGGCGCGATGTTCGCCCTGCCCGAGGTAATGGCGGTCTACGTCGTGGCGGGGGAGCAGGACTTCCTGGTGCACGTGTCCGTGCCCTCCCTGGACGCGCTGCACAGCTTCCTCATCGACCGGCTCACCCAGCGCCGCGAGGTGGCCGGCTTCCGCAGCCAGATCATCTACGACAGCGCCCGCAAGCACGTCGCCGCGCCCCTGGAGCCGCCGCGGTGAGACCGGGCCCTCGCGGGGAACCGTGGGCGGCGCCCCCGCGTCTAAGAACCGACACACGGCCACAAAGGGGACGCATGGACAAGGGCAAGGACAAGGACAACCGCCTCGCGCTGGGGCTGGCTCTGGGCGTCTGCTTCGGCACCTCCTTCGGTCTGCTCATGGACAACCTGGCGCTCGGCGTGGCACTGGGCCTGTCCATGGGTGTCGCCTTCGGCGCGGCCACCGGCGGGAAGAGCACCGACAAGGGCGAATAGCCTTCGCCGGAGGCCGCGCACCCGCCCTTCGCCCTCAGTCGGGCCGCCGCACCCCGAGGCGGCGTCGGCCCGACCGCCCGGACCCCCGGTCGGTCGGGACCCTCACCCCTGGGCCGCGGAATCCAGCAGCCAGTTGTAGCGCAGGCGCAGCGCGCGCTCCGTGCTGGCCGCCGCGGCGCCGAGCGCGAGCCCGGTGTTGAGCCACGCGGGCAGGTGAACGGGCGAGGTGAACGTCCCGAAGCGCTCGGCCACGGGCGGCAGCTCGAAGGCCACCTCGACGAGCTGGGGGACGAGCAGCACCGCGGGCACGACGAGCAGGAGCAGCGAGAGGCCCCCGATCCAGCGGCTCAGTACGGGGTGCTCGCGCTCCAGGCGCGCGCGGCGCCCCTCGCCGGAGCGGGGGTCCGGAACGAGCTGGTGCTCGGTCCCCTCGTCGGTGACGTAGTGGCAGCGCCGCAGGCCGAAGGCCGTCGCCGCCACCTCGACCACCCCGCCCCGCACGGGGAAGACGGCGGGAAGCCGGGACTCGGCGTGGTGCCTGCCGTCGAGGTACAGGTCGGCCCTGCCCTTGCCGTCCTCCGAGAAGAACCGCTGCGTGTGGCTGACTTGGACGGCGTAGACCGTCCGCCGACCCTCCGCGTCGCACAGCGCGAGGTAGAACAGGGCACGGGAGGTCATCTGCCACCAGCGGAAGGGCTTGAGCGCACGCCCGTTCCCCGGCACGACCCGCCGCACGGCCCCACGCCGACGCCGTTCCTTGAACATCTCGGGCTCCCTGTCGCCTCGTGGACCGCCGTTCCCTTCTTCGAACCTAGACCGGGGCAAGCACGTGACCGAGTGTCACGGATCATGTGTCGCCCGTGCGGACCGCACGGGTCGGGCATGACAGATGTCATGCGGCGGGGGAGCGCGACAGCGTCGGCCCGAACCCGGTACGACCCCGCGGGTCCACCGGCTTGCATCTCAAGCCGCTTGAGGTACCACAGTGGCTCCCATGCACGACCACGAGCTGTACCCCATCGGAGACGCCGCGCGCCGCAGCGGCCTGAGCGTCAGCGCCGTCCGCTTCTACGCCGACGCCGGAGTCGTCGAGCCCGCGCGCCTGACCGAGGCGGGCCACCGCCTCTACGACATCGACACCATCGCCCGCCTGGAACTCGTCCGCACCCTGCGCGAGTTGGACACCGACCTTGACGAGATCCGCCGCCTGCTCGAAGGCGGAACCACCCTGCACGACCTGCTCACCACCCACCTGGAGATCGTCGAGCGCCAGGAGCGCACCCTGCGGGCCAGAAGGGCGGTGCTGCGGACCCTGATCAGGCAGGGCGCCACGACCGCGCGGGCCGACCTGATGCACAAGCTCGTCTCGATGACCGACGAGGAGCGCGAGCAGGTCATCGACGACTTCTGGAACGACGTCGGCGAGGGCCTCGACGTCCCCGAGGGCTTCGTCGACCGGCTGCGCGAGATGCGCCCGGTCCTGCCCGCGGACCCCACGACCGTCCAACTGGAGGCGTGGATCGAACTGGCCGACCTGGTACGGGACCCGGAGTTCCGCGAGGCGGTCCGCGCCTACCTGCGCGACACATACTCCACGGACGTGGGCAGGAGCATCGCCAGCCCGCGGTTCCAGGACTTCACGTACGGGAGCGGGACCGAGCTCATGAAGGAGGTCCTGGCCGCGCACCGCGCAGGCGAGTCCCCCCGCTCCCCCCGGGCCCAGGAGGCCGTCACGCGCTTCATGGAGGAGGCCGCGGGGGTGTCCGACACCCGGCTCACCCGCGAGGGCCGCGACCGGATGGCCGAAGCGTTCCGGCGGATCCCCGATATCGAGCGCCAGATGGCCGAGGAGGACGCCGCCTCCGAGGGCCCCGTCTACGACGACACCCACGGCCGGTACCTGTCCCTGGTGGCGGCGGTCAACGGGACCCCGCCCGAGGAGGACACGCTGCCCTACTCCTGGATCGCCGACGCCATGCGCGCCCCGGCCGCCGAGTCCTGAGCGCCGCTCCGCCCCGGGTTCGGCGCCCGGGGCGGTGTCCTCACGCGTCAGACAAGGTCGCGATCACCGCGCCCCGGCTCAGAAGGGCGGTCGTCCACAGGGTCGTGACCGCGGTCATCGCCGATGTCGTGCGCGCACCTCCACCGTGACCGGGAGGGGAGGGCTCGGCCCCGGGACGGTCACAGCAGGGGCCGCAACTCGTCCTGGCACCAGGCGGCCAGGGTGGTCGGCGTCGTGGTCGCCGCGGTGCGGGGCTGCTCGGGGGTGAAGCCCTCCCGCAGCCCGGTGGACATGCCCATGATCGCCTCGACGGAGCCGGGCCCCAGGCCCGCGCCCGCGAGCACCTCGCGCATGCGCTCGTCGGGAACGCGTTCGGCTCGCACGCGGCGCCCCGTCACCTCGGTGACCACGGCGGCGGCCCGCTCCCAGCTCAGGTCGGCGGGGCCGTGCACGGCCCGCACGGTCCGGCCCGCCAGGTCGGGGTTGAGCAGCAGGCCCACCGCCGTGTCGGCGATGTCGCGCGGCGCCACCCAGGGCATCGGACGGTCCACGGGCAGCACCACCGAGACGGTGCCGGAGCGGAGGGCGTCCAGTTCCATCAGCAGGTTGGTGAAGAAGAAGCCGCACCGCAGGTGCGCCACGGTCGCGCCGGTCTCCTCCAGCAACCGCTCGGTGCGGGCCAGCCCGTCGATCTCCCCGGCCCCGCCGCGCTTCTCCGCGCCGACGCTGCTCTGGAAGACGACACGGGAGATCCCGTTGGCGGTGACCGCGCGGGCGGCGTGCGCGCCCATCCGGGCGTGCTCGGCGACCGGGTCCTCGGCCGGGACCGGCGGGCTCACCCAGTACAGCGCGTCCACGCCCGCGGTCGCGGCCAGGACAGCGTCCGGGTCGCGCTGGTCCACGGCCACCGGCTCGACCCAGTCGGCCAGCGCCGGGTCCAACCGGGCCGGTTCGCGCAGCAGCACGCGCGGGCGCACACCCGCGCGGACCAGACCGCTCACCACGTGGCGGCCGACGTTGCCGGTGGGTGTGGTCACGGCGATACGCATGAAGGACTCCTCGTACTCGACACCAGTGCCCTCACGCTAGGGAGCAAAGCGGTCGGTTTCCGGCCACAACCCGCGCTCTGCGTTCCCTGGGCGACGCGGATCTCCGGTATCTTCCGGGGGCGGCGCCCGACCACGGCGGTCAGCCGCATCCGGGAGCCCCGGAGCGGGAAAGCCAACGGGCGGACCGCCACCGGCGGTGATCCGCACCACAACGCCCACCGGGGAGCCCGCCGCACCGTGAACGCCCCTACCCCTTCCCAACAGGCAGGACAGGGCTTCTCACCGCGGCCGCGCGCTCCGGGTGAGCCGACTGTTTCCCGCGTGTTACGGCTGGACACCTCCAGGCAACGCGGGCTCCCTACCTTCGGTTTTGTCAGCAGCCGTCGAGCAGGAAGGCACGGCCGTGGCCTCTGAGACTGGCCCGCGCGCACCGCGCACCGGTAAGAGCTGGATCTCCGCCTGGGACCCCGAGGACGAAGGATTCTGGAACGGCGGCGGACGACGCGTGGCCCGCCGCAACCTGTGGGCCTCCATAGCCTCCGAACACATCGGCTTCTCGGTGTGGAGCATCTGGTCGGTACTCGTGCTCTTCATGATCCCCGAGCACGGCTTCTCCACCACCCCCGAGCAGAAGTTCCTGCTCCTGTCGGTGGTCACCCTGGTCGGCGCGATCCTGCGCGTGCCCTATACCCTGGCCGTGCCCGCCCTCGGCGGACGCAACTGGACGGTCATCTCCACCCTGACACTGGCCGTGCCCACCGTCGCCGCCTTCTTCCTGGTCCGCGACCCCGACACCCCCTTCTGGCTGCTGCTGGTCCTGGCCGCCACCGCGGGCGTGGGCGGCGGCAACTTCTCCTCGTCCATGGCCAACATCAACTCCTACTTCCCCGAACGGGAGAAGGGGTGGGCGCTGGGCCTGAACGCGGGCGGCGGCAACATCGGCGTGGCCACCGTCCAACTCGTGGGCCTGGCCGTCATCGCCCTGTTCACCACCTCCGCCGGGTACCTGGTCCCGCTGTTCTACGCGCCGCTGATCCTGCTGGCCGCCTGGTGGGCGCACCGGTCCATGAACAACCTGGTCCACGTGCGCAACGACGTCTCCGCGCAGCTCTCGGCCGTCCGCGACCGACACTTCTGGATCATGTCGCTGCTGTACGTGGGCACCTTCGGCTCCTTCATCGGCACCGGTTTCGCCTTCGGCCTGCTGCTGCAGTCCCAGTTCGGGCTGGCGCCCGTGCAGTCCGCCGCCATCGCCGTGCTCGGACCGGTCATCGGCTCCCTGATCCGCCCCGTGGGCGGCAGGATGGCCGACTCCCTGGGCGGGGCCCGCGTCACCCTGTGGGTCTTCCTGGCAATGGCAGCCTGCGCCGCCGTCCTGGTGCTCTCCGTCCAGGCCGCCCAGTTGGCCCTGTTCATCGGCGCGTTCGCGGTGATGTTCGTCCTCACCGGCCTGGGCAACGGCTCCACCTACAAGATGATCCCCTCGCTGTACGCCGCCCGCGCCGAGGACGCCGTCGCCGCCGGGGAACCGCGGGAACAGGCCCTGGCCCGCACCAAGCGCGTGGCCTCCTCAGTGCTCGGCCTCATCGGCGCGGTCGGCGCACTGGGCGGGGTCGGCGTCAACATCGCCTTCCGCGAGTCCTTCGCCGCCACCGGCTCCACCGCCCCGGCCTTCGTGGTCTTCGGCGCCTTCTACCTGGCGTGCGCCGCCGTCACCTGGGCGGTCTACCTGCGCCGCCCCGCCGCGTCCCCGGCCGGAGCCACCAGCGTGGAGAGCGCCAAACGATGACCACCACGCACTGCCCCTACTGCGCGCTCCAGTGCGCCATGCACCTGGAGCCCGGCCCCGACGGGCGTCTGGCCGCCCGCCCCGCGCCCTTTCCCACCAACCGCGGCGGACTGTGCCGCAAGGGCTGGACCTCCGCCGAGGTCCTCACCGTCCCCGACCGGCTCACCCGCCCCCTGGTGCGCAAGGACCGCGGCGCCGACCTGGTAGAGACCGACTGGGACACCGCCCTGGACCACGTCGCCGAACGCCTGCTGGCCCTGCGCGCCGAGTCCGGCCCCGACACCGTCGCGGTCTTCGGCAGCGGCGGCCTGACCAACGAGAAGTCCTACACCCTGGGCAAGTTCGCCCGCCTGGCCCTTGGCACCTCCCAGATCGACTACAACGGCCGGTTCTGCATGTCCTCGGCCGCGGCGGGGGGCACGCGGGCCTTCGGCCTGGACCGGGGGATGCCCTTCCCGCTGACCGACGTCGGCGAGGCCGAGGTGGTCCTGCTCGCCGGGGCCAACCCGGCCGAGACCATGCCGCCGATGATGGGCCACCTGTCCGCGCCCACCCTCATCGTCGTCGACCCCCGCCGCTCGGCCACCGCCCAGGTCGCGCTCTCCGACGGCGGCATACACCTGGCCCCCCGCCCCGGCACCGACCTGGCCCTGGCCCTGGGGCTGCTGCACGCCGCCCGTGTCCAGGGCTGGTGCGACGAGGAGTACCTCGTCGGGCGCACCACCGGGTTCGAGGCCGCCTGGGAGCACGCCGCCGCCTGGTGGCCCGAACGCACCGAACAGGTCACCGGGGTCCCGGCCGCCCGCATCCGCGCCGCCGCCGACCTGCTGGGCCGGGCCGCCCGCAACCGCTCCGCCTACGTCCTGACCGGACGCGGCGCCGAACAGCACGCCAAGGGCACAGACACCGTCTCGGCCTGGATCAACCTGGCCCTGGCGCTGGGCCTGCCCGGCCGCCGGGGCTCGGGGTACGGGTGCGTGACCGGCCAGGGCAACGGTCAGGGCGGGCGCGAACACGGCCAGAAGGCCGACCAGCTCCCCGGCTACCGCAGGATCGACGACCCCGCCGCCCGCGCCCATGTGGCCGGAGTGTGGGGCGTGGACCCCGACGCCCTGCCCGGCCCGGGCCGCTCGGCCTTCGAACTCCTCGACGCACTGGGCAGCGGCGGCGGACCGCGCGCCATGCTGCTGTTCGGATCCAACCCCGTCGTCTCAGCCCCCGACACCGCGCGCGTACGCGCCCGCCTGGCCTCCCTGGACCTGCTGGTGGCCGCCGACTTCGTGCTCTCCGAGACCGCCGCCACGGCCGACGTCGTGCTGCCCGTGGCCCAGTGGGCCGAGGAGAGCGGCACCATGACCAACCTGGAGGGGCGCGTCCTGCGCCGGACCCGCGCCGCCGCCCCGCCCGAGGGGGTGCTCACCGACCTGGAGGTGCTCTCCGCGCTGGCGGTGCGCCTGGGCCAGCCCGCCGAACGCTTCCCCGCCGACCCCGACGCCGTCCTGGCCGAACTGGGCCGGGCCTCGGCCGGGGGAGCCGCCGACTACTCCGGCGTCACCCCCGAACGCCTGTCCTCGGGCGAGGCCCTGCACTGGCCCGTGCGCGCGCAGGAGCCGCCCACGCCCCGGCTGTTCCTGGACGCCTTCGCCCACCCCGACGGGCGCGCCCGCCTCGTCCCGGTCGCCCACCGCCCGCCCGCCGAGGACACCGACGCCGACTACCCCCTCGTGGCGACCACCGGACGGCTGATGGGCCACTACCAGTCCGGCGCCCAGACCCGCCGCGTCGGCGAACTGGCCCGGGCCGAACCGGAGGCGTACGTGGAGGTGCACCCCGACACCGCCGCGCGCGCCGGGCTCGCCGCGGGCGACTGGGCCCGCGTCACCTCCAGGCGCGGCCACACGCGCGCCCGGGTGCGGCTGGCGCCCACCGCCCGCCTGGACACGGTGTTCCTGCCCTTCCACTACGCGGGCGCCCAGTCCGCCAACAACCTGACCAACCCGGCGCTGGACCCCACCAGCCGCATGCCCGAGTTCAAGGTGAGCGCGGTGCGGCTGGAGCCCGAGGACACGCACACACCAGGAGGCAGCAGTTGAGCACCGTGCAGGGCGCGTCCCCGCGTCAGATCGTCGTCGTGGGCAACGGGATGGTCGGCGCCCGCTTCGCCGAGGAGACCGCACGCCTGGACCCGAACGGAGAACGGGTCCACGTGAGCGTGGTCGGCGCCGAGCACCACCCCGCCTACAACCGGGTCCTGCTCTCGGGCGTGGTCGCCGGGGACTACACCCCCGAGCAGATCCGTCTGCCAGTCCCCGACACCCCCGGCGTCACCGTGCGCACCGGCACCACCGCCACCGCCCTGGACACCGAGCGGCGCACCGTCACCCTGGACGACGGCAGCGCGCTGGGCTACGACGAACTCGTCCTGGCCACCGGGGCGCGCGCCTCCTTCCCCCCGGTCACCGGGGTCGCCGGACCCGACGGCGCCCCCGGCGACGGGGTGACGGCCCTGCGCGACCTGGACGACTGCCGACGACTGCTCGCCCTGGCCCGCCCGGGAGCCCCCGTGGTGGTCCTGGGCGGGGGCGTCCTGGGCCTGGAGGCCGCCCGCGGCCTGGTCGGACGCGGCACGCGCGTGTCGGTGGTGGAGTCCTCGCCCTGGATCATGCGCCGCCAGATCGACCAGCCCGCCGCGCGCATCCTGGCCGAACGCTACGCCGCCCTGGGCGTGACCGTGCACTCCTGGCGGGTGGCCGCCCGCTGGGTTCCGGGCACCGGCCTGGAACTGGACGACGGCCGCGTGCTGCCCGGCGACGCCCTGGTGGTCACCGCCGGGGTGCGCGGCAACATCGAACTGGCAAAGGACGCCGGTATCGAGGTCGAGCAAGGCGTCATCGTGGACGACCGCCTCGCGACCTCCGACGCCCGCGTGCACGCCATCGGCGACTGCGCCCAGCACCCCGGCGGCGGCGCCGGGCTCATCCAGCCCGGCTGGGAGCAGGCCGCCGTCCTGGCCCGGCGCCTGACAGGCGCCGCGCCGCACGCCCTCTACTCCGGGGCGAGGCCGCTGACCCGGCTCAAGGCGGAGGGGATCGAGCTGACCGCGTTCGGGCGTGTGCACGAGGAGGACGCCGACGACCTGGAGACGGTGACCATCAGCGACCCCTACGGCGGCCGCTACGCCAAGCTGTCGGTGTGCGAGGAGAAGGTGGTGGGCGCGGTGCTGCTGGGCTTCCCCGAGGCCGCCGCGACCCTGGCCCAGCTCTACGACACGGGCGCCCCGGTGCCCGCCGACCGGCTGGCGCTGCTCCAGGGGCTGCCCACCGCCGCTACGGAGGAGACCGAGGGCGCGGCCGCCGACGCGCTGGTGTGCCGGTGCAACGCCGTCAGCCGCACCGAGATCGAACAGGCCTGGCTGGACGGGGCGCGCACCCGCGAGGACATCGCCGACCGGACCCGGGCCACGACCGGCTGCGGGGGGTGCGTGCGGGACGTGCGGGCGCTGCTGTCGGGGATGCAGGGCCAGGCCCCCGCGGGGGTCTGACCCCCGCGGGGGGAGGCGACCGGCCCCCGGCCGCCGTCGGGGCTTCGGTGCCCCAGGCCGGACGCGAGCGGTGGCAAACGCCCGTGGCGGTGTCGCCGGGTCAGCGCAGCGCGAGGACCACGCACAGGAGCGCGGCCAGGGAGGTCAGGGTACGCACGTTGTTCCAGCGCACCCACACCGGCTCGAAGGCGGCGCGCACGGCGGCCGGGTCCGCGATCCGCTCGGCCGGGCCCTGCCGGTCCAGGACGTTGTTGCGTGGGACGTTCACCGCGAAGGTGGACACCAGGGCCGCCGCCAGGCAGAGCAGCGCCGCTCCCGACCACACCGCGGAGGCGGTCGCGCCGACGCTGGCGTAGAGCACGGCGCAGGCCAGCACCGCCACCGGGGCGCCGATGAAGACCACGGCGAAGAACGGGTTGAGGATGGCGACGTTGATCCCCTGCATCGCCTCGATCATCGCCCGGTCCCCGGACCTGCGCAGACCCGGCATCACCGCGATCGAGAACGCGAAGAACAACCCGGCGAACAGACCGGTCGCCACCACGGCGAACACCGGAACGACCACGTGCACCATCTCCGCCACGCCACACCCCGGATTCTGTTGTCCTGCCCGCGTGTTATGGGCGGATTCTACGTGCCGTGAGAAGCGTCCACGGCACCCTCGCCCCCACGTTGAGGGCGGCACCCCCGGCCCGTCCCGCACACTCGCTGCGCAGGGCGTCAAGCTCCGGGTCAGCCGTGCCACTCGCAGAAGAGCACCGTGGCGTCGTCGCCGAACCTGCCGTGGTGGTACTCCAGCACCGCGTGCACCAGCCGCCGCAGCGTCTCGGGGACCGGCATGTTGTCGGCCTGGTGGCGGATGACGAAGTCCACGAACCGATCCACGCCGAACTCGCGGCCCTGGGAGTCGCGCGCCTCGATGATGCCGTCGGTGTACAGCAGCAGCCGGTCGCCGGGTTCGAGCTGTTCGCGGCACACCGTCACCGGCAGCCCCAGATCCATCCCCAACGGGTGGGAGGGCTCGCACTCCAGGTCGCGGACCTGCTCGCCCCGGATGAGCACCGGCGGCAGATGCCCGCAGTTGACCCAGTACAGCTCCCCGGTGGCCATGTTCAGTTCGGCCAGGATCGCCGTGGCGAAGCGGGTGCGCACGAACTCCTGGATCAGGGTGTTCTCCACCCCCCGGGAGACGTCGACCAGCGGGGTGCCCTTGCGGCGCTCGTTGCGAAAGGCCCCCACGGCCAGGTTCGCGATGAGCCCGGCGGCGTTGTCGTGGCCCATGGCGTCGAACATCGCCAGGTGGGCGGTCTCCCCGTCCAGGGCGTAGTCGAAGGAGTCCCCGGCGTTGTCGTAGGCCGGTTCGGTGGCGGCCGAGATCGTCACCCGCGAGTCGGCGAAGGTCCCCGGCGGCATGAGCGTCCACTGCATCTCCGCCGAGACCGACATGGGCTTGGTGCGGATCAGCCGGGCGTAGGCGTCGCTGTTGGAGCGCTTGGCGATGACCAGCAGCGCCACCATGGAGGCCAGGTCGCGCATCGCCGAGCGGTCGGGGTCGCCCGGGTAGCTCACGTGCAGCACGCCCAGGCGCTCGGCGCCGTCCAGGACCGGCACCCAGTAGCGCTGTTCGTCCTCCATCCGCACGGCCACGCCCGTGACGTAGGCCTGACCGGCAGGGGAGTCGTCCACCGGCAGGTCCTCACCGCCCCGGTGGGCGTCGATGCCCTCTCCCGTGACCTCGCGCAGGACCTGCTGCTGGTGGTCGGCCAGATAGATGCGCGCCTGGGAGAGCCCGGCGCTGTCGGCCTTCTTGGCCACGAGGGCGGGTAACTCCTCGAAGGTGGCCAGGTGTCCGGCCCGCACGAGGGAGACCATCAGCTCGTTGGACGCGTGTTGCACCGACATGGCAGCACCCCGGAATCCGGCACGACAGCCGTTCGTCTCACGAGTCCCTACCCGCCGTGCCATCTTTCGACCAGAAAATACATCTTCGCACGTGAGAGCCCGACCGAACAGGCCACGGCCCCACCGAAACCTCCCTCGCGGCGCAAGGTCCGAAACCGCTTCTCCGGCAGGGAAGGGCGCTGACCCGCGCCCGCTCACCGGTCGGCGGTGCGTTCCGCGCGTTCCTCCGCCGCGCGGTGGACGGTGTCCGCGAGGGCGAGTTCGGGGGACGTGCGCTCTGAGGGGTGCGGACTCCCTTCGGCGGGGCCGCCCGCCTGTCGAGCCCGCGGGCCGTCGAGTGAGCGGAACACCGGGGCTGCCAGGGCGGCGACCGCCGTGACGCCCGCCAGCGCGGCGAGGACGGCTCCGGCCACGGGAAGCCCGGCGGCGGTGGCCACGGCCGCGAGCGGGGCGCTGGTGAGGGCGGGCGCGGCGAGCATGACCGTGTTCTGCGCCCCCAGGACCCGGCCGCGCATGTGGTCCGGGGTGGCCTCGACGGTCAGGACGCCGAGCACCGCCGAGGCAGGCGCGAAGGTCAGCCCGACCAGGGCGGCGGCGCCCAGCACCAGCCACGGGGAGGCCATGGTGCCGACCGCGCCGAACCCGACCAGGGTGCCGCTCATACCGAGGACGAACCAGCCGCGGCGGCGGACCCGCCCGGCGGTGGCGGCGTAGAGCGCGGATCCGGCGATGCTGCCCGCCGCGAGCGCGCTCAGCGTCAGCCCGGTGAGCCCGGGAAGCCCCTGACCTGTGAAGTAGGCGGGCATGAGGGTGGTCTGCAGCGAGCTCAGGACGGCGACGAGCACCGCGCTGATCAGGGTGGTGCCGAGCAGGAGCCGGGTGCGGTACAGGAAGCGCCACCCGTCCAGCAGGTCGGTCACCGCCCGGCGCAGCGGGCCGCCGACGGCGGCCGCACCGGAGGCTTCGGCGCTCCCGGCCGGGTCGGGGCGCCGCCGGACGACCCGACCGGCCCGCGGGTCGAGCAGCAGGGTCGCGGCCGCGGCGAGCAGGCTCGTGGCCGCGGTCACCAGCAGCAGTGCCGAGGACAGCCCGAGCAGTCCCACGAGCAGCCCGCCCAGGCCGGGACCGGCCAGCAGCAGGACGTTGCCCATCGTCTCGCGGGCGGCGATCATCCGGTCCAGCCTCCCCCCTCCGGGGGCGCCGGACCGGTCGGCCCCGAGCCGGGCCAGAGCGGGCAGCAGCGTCTCCTGAGCCGTCATCCCGGGCACGCGGATCACCGCTCCCACGACCGCCAGGGCCAGGAACCAGCCCATGTTCAGGCCCCACAGGGCGTCGACGACCGGCAGCGCCGCCACCGACAGTGCGGCGAGCAGGTCGGAGACCACAGACACCCAGCGGCGGTCGATCCGGTCGACGATCAGACCGCAGACGAGCCCCGTCAGGGCGGAGGCCGCCGTGGACGCGGTCGCGAGCACACCCGCCGCCAGGACGTCGCCGGTGCGGTCCAGGACCAGCAGCGGCATCACCACGCTGGCGATGCCCTTGCCCAACAGGGACAGCCCGTACGAGGCGAAGTAGACCGTGGCGCTGCGGCGCATGACCGTCTGGCCTCCCATCGGTGTTCGGAGCGTTCGGCGACGTTCCCCCGCCTCCGGTCCGTGCCGGGAACGCGGGGCGAACCGTGTTCCAGCAAAGACTGTGCCGTAGCGGCACACTCAAGACCCCGGATCTGTGTCGTGGGCCACTTCTGCGCGCACGAGCCGACCAGGACGACCGCACGGACCGAAGGAGGCCCGCGCCCGGTGCGAGACGGTCGCGGGCCCTGCTGCAACCCCGCCGTCAGGGCGTGTGCGTGTCGGACACCGTGCGCGCCCGGCCGCCCCCTTCGGTCCCGCCGACGTCACCGGGCAGCACCTCGGGCAGCCCGCGCCCGCAGCCCGCGCACCCGGCCCGCCGCCGGATCGCGTAGGCGGCCGTGGCCACCCCCAGCGCCGCGCCCCACACCGCCATCGACGCGAACGCCGCCGTGTGCAGCGGCTCGGTGGTCAGCAGCGAACGCGCCTGCGCGTCCAGGAGCTCGATCACGACACTGCGGCCCATAGCCACCAGCGCCAACGCCACCACGGTCGCGGGCACCACAGCCAGACCCACCGGCACCCGGCGGCCGGCCAGGCCGACCGCCCACCACGGGAAGCGCACGCCCCATCGCTGCACGAGCCCCAGCATCAGCACCACACCCACCAGCCCGGCCGTGCCCAGCCCCACTCCGATGACGATCATGCCGCCCTCGGCCGCCATGGAGTCGAACCGCTCCCGGCCGACACCCAACGGGATCCCGAAGAGCCACGGCAGGCGCAGCGACGGGTAGAACAGGGCCACCACACAGGCCACGGCCACCGCGATCCTGCCTACCCTCAGCGCCCGGGCCCGTACCGCGCGCTCACGCCCGGCGTTCCACTCCGGCGCGCGCCCGCAGCGCTGGCAGGAGCCGCGCACGGCACGGCGGTGGGTGAGCGCCGCCGCCAGCCACACCGCCACCCCCGCCGCGAAGAACAGGGTGGACAGGTGGGCTGCGGTGAAGGACGCCTCCACCCACGTCCGGAACAGGTCGGGCACGCCCCACCCCGCCACCGGCAGGATCATCGAGTACCCCAGCCAGGACAGCAACTGCCCGTCCACGAACACCAGCAGCACCACCGCGCCCAGCGTCCAGCAGGCAGCCTCGACGACGCGGCCTCCGGCGCCCCGCGGGCGCAGCATGAGCACGGCGCACACCGCGCCCACGGCGCCCAGCAGCAGGGACACCGCCCCCGGAACCGTCTGGGCGTACAGCCGCCCCGAGGTGTCCGGGGCGAGCAGGGAGAACAGCGAGCCGAACCCGGTCTGCCCGGGGACACCCGCCGGGGCGGCCCCGCTCAGCCAGGCCAGCCCCAGGGCCAGGGCCACCGCCGACCAGGCCAGGGCGGTCCAGGGGGCGGCGGCGGGCCGCGGGTGTGCGTGGCGGCTCTCGGTGAAAGGCGGTGGGGCGGCCATGGCCTGCTCCTCGTCTCGGGTGAGGTCGTTACCACCACACCCTCGCCCTTCCGGGCCCGGGAGCGCCTCACCGTACGGCGGGATCCGCATCCCCCGGGCGGGGGAGATCCGGTGCCCCGCCAGGGAGCCGCCTGCCGCCGGGCCCACAGCGGTCGGCCACCGCGCCGCCTACCCCTGCCCGGCCCGGTGGGCCTTGTCCAGGGCGGACAGCACCACCTCGACCGACTGGGCCCCCGAGATGCCGACGGCGCGGTCCACGACGAAGAAGGGCACACCGGTCGCGCCCAAGCGGCGGGCCAGGGCGATGTCCTCGCGCACGTCCTCGGCGTGCTCCGCGCCCTCCAGCGCCCGCCGCGCCTCCCGGGCCTCCAGACCGGCCTCGGCCGCCACCTCCACCAGGACGGCGGTGTCGCTGAGGTCACGGGCCTCCACCAGTTGGGCGCGCATGAACCGCTCCTGCGCCTGCGCCTCCAGGCCGCGGGTCCGGGCCAGGTGGATCAGGCGGTGGACGTCGAAGGTGTTGACCATGACCCCGCCCGCGAAGTCGTAGTCCAGCCCCTCCTGGGCGGCCACCCGCGTGACCTGCTCGGTCATCGACCGAACCTGCTCGCGGGGCACGCCCATCTTGCGCGAGAGTGAGTCGTAGACCGGCTCGCTCACACCCGGTGGGAAGGAGGGGTCCAGCTGGAAGCTGCGCCAGCGCACCCGAACCCGGTCGGCGTGCTCGAACAGCTCCAGCGCCCTCTCAAGGCGCCGCTTGCCGATGTAGCACCACGGACAGACGACGTCGGACCACACCTCGACCTGCACAGGCCACCCCCCACTCACCCACACGTTCCCCAGGCGCGTTCGCCGCTCCGGCTCCGGCTCCGGCTCCGGCTCCGGCTCCGAGCCACCCTAGCCGGGACCCGGTACCGCTAGCTGCGCCCGGCCCAGCAGCCGCCCGGCGGCGGCGCCGTAACCGCGGTCGGTGTCGTCAGTACGCCACCACAGCCCCTGCGGCGGCTCCCGCTCCTCCGCCGAGCGCCGGTCGGCCGCGGCGAAGAACCGGGAGCCGAAGGCGCGGCCCACGGCCGGGGCGGACAGGCAGGACAGGGCGCACGTGTGCATCGGCTGCATCGGCGCCCGTCCCGACCGGGCCGGGGACCGCTGTCCACGCCCCGCCTCCCGGCGCCGCACCCGCGCCGCGCCCCCGGTGTGACCAACCGCCCAGACGGTTCCCGCCCGGCGCCCGCCCTGGCGTTTCACCCCTCATCACGCACCCTCCACCTGCGGTGGCAGCACATCGAAACAAGCGCGACACATACGGCTGACCGTCGGGAAACACCCGGGAGGTTGCCTGAAACCTGTCCGACCCCGCAGCAGGAGGATTCCATGGAAGAACTCGTCGTCATCGGCAACGGCATGGTCGGCCACCGCCTCGTCGAGGCCCTGCGCGACCGCGACACCGCCGGGCACTGGCACATCACCGTCGTGGGCGAGGAGCCCCGCACCGCCTACGACCGGGTGGCCCTGTCCTCCTACTTCGACGGCGCCAGCGCCCAGGACCTGTCCCTGGGCGACCTGAGCGGACCCCACGTGGACGTGCGCGTCAACGAACGCGCCGTGGACGTGGACCGCGCCAACCGCACCGTCACCACCGCGAGCGGACGCGTCCTGCCCTACGACCGGCTCGTCCTGGCCACCGGCTCCACACCCTTCGTGCCGCCCGTACCCGGCCACGACCTGCCCGGCTGCCACGTCTACCGCACCATCGAGGACCTGGACGCCATCACCGCCTCCGCGCGCGGCGCCAGCACCGGCGTAGTCGTGGGCGGCGGCCTGCTGGGGCTGGAGGCCGCCAACGCCCTGCGCCTGCTGGGCGTGCGGGCACACGTGGTCGAACTCGCCCCCCACCTGATGCCCGCGCAGATCGACGAGGGCGCCGGAGGCCTGCTGCGCACCCTGATCACCGACCTGGGCGTGCGGGTCCACACCGGTTCGGCCTCCACCGCCGTCGAGGCCGGACCCGACGGCCGCGTGGCCCGCCTGAGACTGGGCGAGGGCTCGCTGGACGCCGACCTGGTCGTGTTCTCCGTGGGCATCCGCCCCCGCGACGACCTGGCCCGCGCGATCGGACTGAAGGTGGGCGAGCGCGGCGGCATCGTCGTCGACGACACCTGCACCACCAGCGACGCCCACATCCACGCCGTGGGCGAGGCCGCCAACCACCGCGGCACCGTCTACGGCCTCATCGCCCCCGGCAACGCCATGGCCGAGGTCGTCGCCGACCGGCTCGTGGGCGGCCGGGCCGCCTTCACCGGCGCCGACACCTCCACCAAGCTCAAGCTCATGGGCGTGGACGTGGCCAGCTTCGGTGACGCCCACGGCCGCACCCCCGGCGCCCTGGACGTGGTCGTCAACGACGCCGCCAGCGGCCGCTACGCCAAGCTCGTGGTCTCCGACGACGCCACCACGCTGCTCGGCGGCGTCCTGGTCGGCGACGCCTCGGCCTACGCCACCCTGCGCCCCCTGGTCGGCTCGCCCCTGCCCGGCGACCCGCTCTCGCTCATCACCCCCGAGGGCGCCGCCCTGGGCGCCGACGCCCTGCCCGACACCGCCCAGATCTGCTCGTGCAACGCCGTCACCAAGGGCGAGCTGACCGAGGCCGTCTCCTGCGGCAACCACGACGTGCCCGCGCTCAAGGCCTGCACCAAGGCGGGCACCAGTTGCGGCTCGTGCGTGCCCATGCTCAAGCAGATCCTCGCCCAGGCGGGCATCGAGCAGTCCAAGGCCCTGTGCGAGCACTTCCCCCAGACGCGCGCCGAACTGGTCGAGATCGTGCGCGCCACCGGCACCACCACCTTCTCCGGGCTCATCGCCGCCCACGGCACCGGGCACGGCTGCGACGTGTGCAAGCCCGCGGTGGCCTCCATCCTGGCCTCCCTGGGAACCGGGCACATCCTGGAGGGCGAACAGGCCACCCTGCAGGACACCAACGACCGCTACCTGGCCAACATGCAGCGCAACGGCACCTACTCGGTCGTGCCGCGCATCCCCGGCGGCGAGATCACCCCCGACAAGCTCATCGTCATCGGCGAGGTCGCACGCGACTTCAACCTCTACACCAAGATCACCGGCGGCCAGCGCATCGACCTGTTCGGCGCCCGCCTCGAACAACTGCCCGTCATCTGGAAGCGGCTGGTCGACGCCGGATTCGAGTCCGGACACGCCTACGGCAAGTCCCTGCGCACCGTCAAGTCGTGCGTGGGCACCACCTGGTGCCGCTTCGGCGTCCAGGACTCGGTGGGCCTGGCCATCCGCCTGGAGGAGCGCTACCGGGGCCTGCGCTCACCCCACAAGCTCAAGGCCGCCGTCTCCGGGTGCGCCCGCGAGTGCGCCGAGGCCCGCGGCAAGGACTTCGGCGTCATCGCCACCGACAAGGGCTGGAACCTGTACGTGGGCGGCAACGGCGGCTTCACCCCCCGCCACGCCGAACTCCTGGCCTCGGACCTGGACGAGGACACCCTCATCCGCTACGTCGACCGGTTCCTGATGTTCTACGTGCGCACCGCCGACCGCCTCCAGCGCACCGCCCCCTGGATCGAGTCCCTGGACGGCGGACTGGACCACCTGCGCGACGTCGTCGTCCAGGACTCCCTGGGCATCGCCGCCGAACTGGAGGAGGCCATGGCCCGCCACGTGGACGCCTACGGCGACGAGTGGGCCGCGGTCCTGGCCGACCCCGACAAGCTCGCGCGCTTCGTCTCCTTCGCCAACGCACCCGACACCCCCGACCCCACCATCAGCTTCACCACCACCCGCGACCAGCCGGTCCCCACCGCTCCCGTCAGCCTGGGCATGCCCGCCCGCCGACCCCAGGAGGCCACCCGATGACCGTCACCACCCAAGCCCAGCACACCAACTGGATCGACGCCTGCGCCCCGGCGGGCCTGCGTGTGGAGGACGGGGTGGCCGTGCTGCTCCCCGACGGCCGCCAGGTCGCCGTGTTCCGAACCCGCGACCAGCACCTGTACGCCGTCGACAACATCGACCCCTACACCGGCGCCGCCGTCATCTCGCGCGGCATCGTCGGCGACCGCGCGGGCGAGCCCACCGTCGCCTCGCCCATGCTCAAGAACGTCTTCTCCCTGCGCACCGGCCAGAGCCTGGACGACGAGCACGTGCGCCTGACCACCTGGCCCGTGCGCCAGACCGACACCGCCGTGCAGATCGGCGCGCCCGCCCAGGAGGGCACACCGTGAACACCTCCCTGGACGACGGCACCGCGGCCCCGCCCGCCCGGCGCCCGGC
>NZ_LEKI01000104.1:0-21739 GCF_001029525.1 Nocardiopsis sp. RV163
GGCGGCTCCGGCAACTGCTCCGTCGGCGGCACGACCTACTACCAGGAGGTCGTGCCGATGATCAACTCCTGGGGCGTCAGCATCCGCACCAGCTGACACACTCTCCAGCACGTCCCCCGTCCGCGCGCAGGCGCGGGCGGGGGACGCCCGTGTGCGGGCCCCGGTACATGCGACCGCGGGGCCCGCGCGGGCGGCGGGCGCGAGCCGGGCACGGTCCCGGCCGGGGCTCAGGGGGCGCGGTGGACGACCCGCCCGTCGAGCACCGTCATCCACGCGTCGACCTCACGCAGCCGCTCGGCGGGCAGGGACTCCACGTCGCGGTCCAGCACCACCAGGTCGGCCAGGTGCCCGGGGCTCAGCGCGCCCAGGCGGTCCTCCACGCCCAGCGCGTGCGCGGCGTCCAGGGTGTGGGCGCGCAGGGCCTCGTGGAGTGTGACGGCCTGCTCGACGCCGATCTCCTCGCCTTCGCGGGTGGTGCGGCACACCGCGTTGGCCACGGTGTCCATCGGACGCAGGCTGGAGACGAAGGAGTCGCTGGAGAGCACCGGGCGCAGCCCCAGGTCCAGTTCCTCGCGCATGGGCTGTAGCCGGTGGGCCCGCTCCCCCAGGCGGCGCAGGAAGTCGCCGCCGCTGTCGTACAGGAAGTTGGGCTGGTTGACGGGGATGACGCCGTAGTCGGTGAAGCGCTTGGCCTGTTCCGGGGTGGGGTAGCCGCAGTGCTCCACGCGCGGGCGCGGGTCGGGTCCCGACACCCGCGCGGCCGAGGCGATGGCGGCCAGGGTGTTGTCCATGGCCGCGTCGCCCTGGGTGTGGACGGCGACCTGCCATCCCTCCGCGGCGGCCCGCGTGACCAGGTCCACGAGCTGGTCGGGGTGGTGGTAGAGGCTGCCCGCGAACTCGCCGTGCTCGCCGTAGGGGACGCTGAACTTGGCGGTGCCGCCCAACAGGGTGCCGTCGGAATAGAACTTCATGCCGGTCAGCCGCAGCCAGTCGTCGCCGAAGGGGCTGGCCAGCCCGGCGGAGGTGAGCGCGTCCAACTGGTGGGACAGCGGCATGCCGAACGTGCGCAGCGGCAGGGTCCCCGCCGCGCGGGCGGCCCGGTACACGCGCAGCTCGCGTGCCGAGACCTGCGGGTCGCACACGGTGGTGACCCCGGCCGACAGGTAGGGGTCGGCCGCCGAGGCCAGCCAGCCCAGGAGCTGTTCGGCGGGCAGGTCGGTGTGGAAGTTGGGGCCGTGGCAGCCGATGTCCACGGCCAGCGGCAGCAGCAGTTCCATGGCCGAGTCCAGGACCATGCCCGTCAGGCGCCCGCCCTCGTCGCGCACGAAGGAGCCGCCAGCCGGATCGGGGACGTCCTCGCCGATGCCGCTCCAGGCCAGGGCGGCGGAGTTGACCACGGCCTGGTGGCCCGAGACGTGGTAGACGATGACCGGGTGCTCCCCGGTGGCCCCGTCCAGGTCGCGGCGGGTGGGCCGCCCTCCCGGGAACTTGGCGTCGTCCATGTGGAAGGCGCGGATCCACTGGCCGGGCGGGGTGCGCTCCGCCTCGGCCCCGATCACGGCGACCAGGTCGGCGGCGCTGCCCACCCGGGGGTACCCGGCGTCGACGGCGGCCAGAGACTCGGCGGTGGAGAGCAGGTGGTTGTGCGGGTCGATGAACCCGGGCAGGACGGTCCGTCCTCCCGCGTCCACCTCCACCGCGCCCGGGCCCGCGGCGGCGCGGGCGGCCTCGGCGTCCCCGGCCAGGCGGACCCGGCCCTCGCGCACGGCCACGGCACGGGCCCGGGGGTTGGCGTCGTCCATGGTCAGGACGTTGGCGTTGTGGATGAGCAGACCGGACACGGGTGGGGTTCCTCCTCGATGGGCTGGCGCCGGACCGGTCGGCCCGGCGGCGGTGCGGGGGGACGCGCGGTGGTCGTGCCACCGCTCGCGGGTGCGGCGGTACGGGCCGCGGGGCCCGGGGGCGTGCCCCGGCTCCCCGCGGCGCTCGTGGGACGGGGGACTCAGGCGGCGGCGAGCTCGTCGTCGCGGTGGCGCGGCGCCCTGGCCAGGCACAGGATGCTCACCACCGACATGGCCATGAGCAGGGCCGCCACCGGGAGGATGCTGCCGGTCGCGGCGAGCAGGGCGGTGCACACGATCGGCGAGAGGCCGCCGAAGATCGCCCCCGCGACCTGGTAGGCGATGGAGATGCTGGTGTAGCGGGTGCGCGGCGGGAACATCTGGGCGAGCACGCGGGCGATGGGCCCGTAGACCGCGGCCATGGCCAGGCGCATCACGCACAGCATCGCGAAGATCAGCACGGTGCTGCCGGTCTCCAGCACCAGGAACTGGGGAAGCGCCAGCACGATGACGCCGACCAGCCCGATGGTGACCACGCGGACCGTGCCGAAACGGTCGCCCAGCCAGGACACGCCCAGGGTCGCGACGAGTTCGACGAACGCGGCCAGACTCAGACCGCTGAGGATGACCTGCTCGCTGATCCCGACCTCGGTGACGCCGTAGGCCTGGAGGAACGTGGTGACGACGTAGTAGCCGCCGACGGCCACCGGCAGGACGCCGATGCCCAGCATCAGGGGGCGCCAGGAACCGCGCACGGCCTCGCGCAGCGGCAGCTCCCGCGGCTGGTCGGTGTCCTCGCGCATGGCCTCGAAGACCGGTGACTCCTCCACCTTCAGCCGGATGAACAGACCCACCAGGACCAGCAGGACCGAGGCGAGGAAGGGCAGGCGCCAGCCCCAGGTGTTGAGCAGGTCGGCGTCCCAGGCGGCGATGAGCCCGAACGAACCCGTGGCCAGCAGCGCACCGGCCGGGTTGCCGAGTTGGGCGAAGGAGCCGTAGAAGGTCTTGCGGTTCTCGGGGGCGTGCTCGACCGCCATCAGGACGGCGCCGCCCCACTCCCCGCCCACGGCGATGCCCTGGACGAAGCGCAGCAGGACCAGCAGCGCCGGGGCGAGGAACCCCGCCTGCTCGTAGGTGGGCAGCAGACCCACGCAGAACGTGGCCGCGCCCATCATCAGCAGCGTGATGACAAGCGCGGACTTGCGGCCCAGGCGGTCACCGAAGTGGCCGAAGACCAGGCCGCCCAGCGGGCGGGCGAAGAAGCCCACCGAGAAGGTGGCGAAGGAGGCCATCAGGCCGATCACCGGGTCGGTGCCGGGCGGGAAGAAGAGGGTGCCGAACACCAGGCTGGCGGCCGTGGCGTAGACGTAGAAGTCGAACCACTCGATGGTGGTGCCGACGAAGGCCGCCACGGCCGCACGCGCGGGGTGCGAGGACGTGGGGGCGGTCCGCTCTGACATGTGTACTCCGTTGCGCGTTCGGTGCGGCCCCGGACCGGGTCGTCCGGTCGGCGGGTGCCGCGGACCGGCGCGGCTCCGCCGTGGCGGGGCCCGCCCGAGGTCGGCGGCCTTCGCCGCCGACACGTCGCGGACAGGCGCGGACGCGGGCCGCAACCCGTGGTTCGGGTGTTGTTGTGACCGTAGACACTCCCCGGCCATCCGTGTCGGGACGGTGTGCACCACGCAAGCTGTTACACATGTGCACAGTGCACAATCCGCGAGGCGGGAGGAGGGGCGTTGGCGATTACGGTCCGCGACATCACGGCCGACCCGGACCTGGAGGTGCGGGTGGCGGCGGGCCGGTCCGGCCTGGACCGGGCGATCCGCTGGGCGCACGTGATCGAGCTGCACGACCCCGTGCGCTGGTTGCGCGGCGGGGAGCTGGTGCTCACGGTCGGGCTGGGGCTGGGCGCCGACGAGCGGGCGCGCCGCGCCTACGTGCGCCGACTGCACGGGGCCGGGTGCGCCGGCCTGGGGATGGCCGTGGACGTGTGGCGGCGCGAGGTTCCGTCCGAGGTGCTGGAGGAGGGCGACGCCCTGGGTCTGCCGATCCTGCGCGTGGAGGGCGAGACCCCCTTCGTCGCGGTGGTGGAGGCGGTGGCCGACCACTACGCGGCCGAGCGCGCACGCGAACAGCACCGGGTGCTCACCGCGCAGGACGCGATGGCGCGCGCGTCGCTGCGCTCGGGCCCGGCAGGGGTGATGGGCGAACTGTCCTCTGCCACATCGGGGGCGTCGCTGCTGCTGGATCGCAACGGGATGACGAGCGCGGCCGTGCCCGACACCGAACCCCCCTGGCACGCGCTGGTGCGCTCGGCCCTGGCGGGGCGCCCGCGCGGGATGACGGTGCTGGCCGACGGGGAGGCGAGCGTCCTCCTCCAGACCCTGGGCCCCGCGGGCCGGACGCTGGGCTGGCTGGCGCTGCGCTGCCCGTCCCCGGTGACGCCGCACGTGCGGATGCTCGCCAACCACGCGGCCTCACTGCTGGCGGTGGACCTGTTGCACTCGCGCGACGCCCGGCGGGCGCTGTACCGCGAACGCGCCCCGGTCCTGCTCGCCGCGGTGACGGAACGGCCCCGGGTGCCGCCGCCCCTGCCCGCCCCGCCCTGGGAGGTGGTGTGCCTGCGGGCCCCCTCGCCCGACCGGCTGCTGGACCACGCGGCGGACGCGCTGACCGACGTGCTCGGCGACACCGGTGCCGCGCGCGACAGCGCTCTGTGCGCCCTGGAGGACGTGCTGGTGGCCGTCCTGCCCGACAGCGGGGGCGCGCCGCGCCCGGGCAGGCGCCTGTTCGAGGCGCTGTCCGCCCCGGGCGCCGGCCCGGTCGCGGCCGGGGCATGCACCGCCCGGGGGCCCGACGACCTGTCCTCGGCCGTGGACCGGGCGCGCCAGGCCGCGACGGAGGGGTACCGGCACGTGGACGAGACCGACGCCTGGGCGCTGCTGCGCTCGGCGGTCCCGGCCGAGGGGGCGCGAGCCTTCGACCAGGCGGTCCTGGGCAGGCTGCGCGCCCACGACGCCCGCAACGGCACGGAACTGGCGCACACGCTGCGCCACTACCTGGACAACAGCGCCCAGGTGGAGGCGACCGCCCGGGACCTGGGCGTGCACCGCAACACCCTGCGTTCGCGGCTGCGCGCCGCCGAGCGGGTGATGGGACGCCGCTTGGACGAGCCCCGCACCCGCCTGGAGCTGTGGACCGCCCTGAGCCTGGAGCCCGTCCGCTGCCACGACGGCACCTGGCACACCTGAGGCGCCCCTGCGACGGCCCGGACGCGGGCGGGCGTCCGCGGCCCCGGGGGGGCGGACACCCGCCGGTCAGCGGCCCCCGGTGAGCACCGCCACCAGGTCGGCCGCGGTCGGGGATGCGTCGAGCAGCTCCCCCACGTGCTCCTTGGTGCCCCGGCGCGGCTCCAGGGTCGGCACCCGCTGGAGCGAGTCGTAGCCCGGCAGGTCGAAGATCACCGAGTCCCAGGAGGCGGCGGCCACCTCGTCGGCGTACTTGGCCAGGCAGCGCCCGCGGAAGTAGGCGCGGGTGTCCTCCGGCGGCTCGGTGACCGCCCGGTCCACCTGGGCCTCCTCCAGCAGGCGCTTCATCCGCCCGCGCGCCACCAGCCGGTTGTAGATGCCCTTGTCCGCCCGCACGTCGGAGTACTGCAGGTCCACCAGTTGCAGGCGCGGGTGCGACCACTCCAGGGAGTCACGGGAGCGGTAGCCCTCCAGCACCTTGAGCTTGGCCACCCAGTCCAGCTCGTCGGCCAGGCTCATCGGGTCGGCGCCCAGCCGGTCGAGCACCGACTCCCAGCGGTCCAGGACGTCGGCGGTGTCGGGGTCCACGTCTGTGCCGAAGCGGTCCTCCACGTACTTGCGGGCCTGGTCCAGGTACTCGCGCTGGAGTTCCAGCGCGGTCATACGCCGCCCGTCGCGCAGCCGCACCCGGTGGGTGAGGCCCGGGTCGTGCGAGACCTCCCGAAGGTCGGCCACCGGGGTCTCCAGGGACAGGTCCGCGCTCAGGAACCCGTCCTCGACCATCGACAGCACCAGCGCCGTCGTCCCCAGCTTGAGGTAGGTGGAGATCTCGCTCATGTTGGCGTCGCCGATGATGACGTGCAGCCGCCGGTACTGGTCGGGGTCGGCGTGCGGTTCGTCCCTGGTGTTGATGATGGGGCGCTTGAGGGTGGTCTCCAGCCCCACCTCGACCTCGAAGAAGTCGGCGCGCTGGGAGATCTGGAAGCCGCTGCCCTGCCCGTCGGAGCCGATGCCGACCTTGCCCGCCCCGCACACCACCTGGCGGGAGACGAAGAACGGGATCAGGTGCCGGACGATGTCGCCGAACGGCGTCGACCGGTGCATCAGGTAGTTCTCGTGGCAGCCGTAGGAGGCGCCCTTGTTGTCGGTGTTGTTCTTGTAGAGCTGGATCGGCTCGATGCCCGGGGTGGCCGCCGCCCGCGCGGCGGCGTCAGCCATCACCCGCTCCCCCGCCTTGTCCCACAGCACCGCGTCGCGCGGGTTGGTGACCTCGGGCGCCGAGTACTCGGGGTGGGCGTGGTCCACGTACAGGCGGGCGCCGTTGGTGAGGATGACGTTGGCCAGGCCCAGGTCCTCGTCGGTGAGCTGCGTGGGATCGGCGACCTCACGTGCCAGGTCGAAGCCGCGCGCGTCGCGCAGCGGATTCTCCTCCTCGAAGTCCCAGCGGGCACGCCGCGCCCGGGCCGCCGAGGCGGCCAGATAGGCGTTGACCACCTGGGTGGAGGTGACCATCGCGTTGGCCCCGGGGTTGCCTGGTACGGAGATCCCGTACTCGGTCTCGATACCCATAATCCGCCGCACACTCATGGTGAGAGGTTATCCACCGAGACGTGGTCTTGAACGCTTCCGCGCCAATTGTGGCCCAAGTGCCGTGTTCTGGGGCGTTGCGCGGTACTGCGGCGTGCCGTTTCCTCGCAGGTCACGGCATACGGAGGCCTCCTCCCGGCTGTCGCGGGCACCGCTTGGGCGCACGCGACCGCCCGCCGCCGGGGGCGCTGTCGCCGGGCTCCGGAGCCGGGCGGCCGCGCCCCGGGGCGGGGGCGCGCCGACGCGCGGGGCCGCGAGCGTTCGTCCGGACCGGAAGTGCGCGCGGCCACCCGTGCCAGCCCCGTCGGCGACGGGTTCCGAACGCTCCCCACGACACCCGTCTGCACCATGGAACAACCTGTTGACGAAAACCGAGTTGACGCCCTGCTCGCCCAGAGGCGCGGTCCCAGCATCGGGCTCTTCCATCGAACCGTCCTCGTGGTCGTGGCGGGTGATGGCGAAGGGCCGCGGACGTGGAGAGCCGGGTCCCGATCCCTTACCCCGCGAATCATCACAGAGAGCAGCAACCGTTGGCGAGCGCGAGGAGGCCGGTGCTCACTCCCCTGCTCCGGCCCGGCGCCGGGCCGGTACCAGAGCAGCGGTACGGCGCGTCCGGGCGGGCCGCGCGGTGTTACTTCGCGGGGGACATGGTCACCTGGGTGATGGTGCGCCCGTTGGCCTGGTCGATCCTGGCCTTCCAGGAGTTCAGTACCACCTCTTCCCCCGGCTCCTGGGGGATGTGGCCCAGCACCGCGATGACCAGTCCGGCGACGGTGACGTAGTCCCCTTCGGGCAGGTCGTCCAGGTGGATGTCGATGTCGGGCAGGTCGTGCACGGGATAGGTCCCGGGCAGGGTGAAGGACCCGTCGGTGTTGCGGGTCACCGTGCGTATGTCGGAATCGGTCTCGTCGTAGATCTCCCCGACGATCTCCTCCAGCAGGTCCTCCAGGCTCACGATTCCGTCGACGCCGCCGACCTCGTTGACGACCACGCCCAACTGCTGGTGTTCGGCGATCATGCGGCGCAGGGCCAACGACACCACCAGGGAATCGGGCAGGAGCAGCGGTTCTCGGGCCAGTTTTCCGGCCTCGGACTCACCGCGCACCAGGTCGGACCAGTGCACGACACCGAGCACGTCGTCCAGGTCGTCGTCGTTCACCACCGGCGCCCGGGAGTGCCCGTGTTCGGCGAGCATCTGCGCCGCCTGGGCCGCGGGTGTGCGGGCGGGGATGGTGAACACCTCTCCACGGGGGACGACGACCTGGCGCAGGCGCCGGTCGTCGATCTCGAAGGCTCCGGAGATGATGGTGCGCTGTTCCCGGGTCATGCCCCGCTGAGTGGCGAGCATGTCGCGCAACTCCTCCTCGCTGACCTCCTCCTTGGCCGCGGAGGGGTCACCGCCCGTCAGGCGCACCACGAGGTTGGTGGAGACGCTCAACAGCCACACCACGGGGCGGGAGAGCATGGCGAGCAGGTCCAGCGGCCGGGCGACCAGCACCGCCCACGTCTCGGCCCGCTGCATGGCGATGCGTTTGGGCGCCAGTTCACCGAAGACCAGTGTGACGAAGGACAGGAGCACCGTGACCAGGACGATCGCCACCGGGCTGGCTGCCGAGCCCAGGAAGCCCAGGGGCTCGATGAGGGGCTGGGCCAGGGACACGGCCGCGGTGGCCGAGGCCAGGAAGCCCGCGAGGGTGATGCCGATCTGGATGGTGGCCAGGAAACGGTTGGGGTCCCGTGCCAGGCGAGCCACCGCACGGCCGCCGGGGCCCCGTGCCGCCAACTGTTTGATCTGCCCTTCCCTGAGGGTGATCAGGGCGATCTCGCTCCCCGCGAACAGGGCGTTGACGAGGACGAGGACAAGGACGAGGCCGAGTTGAACCCCGTAGCTTTCCATAGCTGCTGTCGTCTCCGATGCTGTAGTGCTCTGGCACGGTCCCGTTCGGACCGTGGCACCAGAGCCTCTCACAACCCCGCCCGACGACCGCCCCCGCCTTGTCGTCCGGATGCGAACGGGAGCCGGCGAGGGCCTCTCCTCGGCCCGCTCCGCCTCCGGAGAGGTGTTGACACCGTGCTGACACGGAGACCGGAAACCACCGGCACGGGAAGGGGCCGACCGGTGGTCCGGTCGGCCCCTAAGAGCGCTCCTACAGCCTTGTTCCTACAGGTACTGGCCGGTGTTGGGCACCGTGTCGATGCTCCGACCGGAGTCCGCGCCCTTCTTGCCCGTGACCAGGGTCCGGATGTAGACGATGCGCTCGCCCTTCTTGCCGGAGATGCGCGCCCAGTCGTCGGGGTTGGTGGTGTTGGGCAGGTCCTCGTTCTCGCTGAACTCGTCGACGCAGGCCTGCATCAGGTGCGAGACCCGGATGCCCTTGGACTGCTGGTCGATGAAGTCCTTGATGGCCATCTTCTTGGCCCGGGAGACGATGTTCTCGATCATCGCGCCGGAGTTGAAGTCCTTGAAGTACAGGACCTCCTTGTCACCGTTGGCGTAGGTGACCTCCAGGAAGCGGTTCTCCTCGCCCTCGGTGTACATGCGCTCCACGACCCGCTGGATCATGGCGTCCACCGTGGCCCTGGCCGAACCGCCGTGCTCGACGAGGTCCTCGTCGTGCAGCGGCAGGTCCGTGGTGATGTACTTGCCGAAGATGTCGCGGGCCGCCTCGGCGTCGGGCCGCTCGATCTTGATCTTGACGTCCAGGCGGCCGGGCCGCAGGATCGCCGGGTCGATCATGTCCTCGCGGTTGGAGGCGCCGATGACGATGACGTTCTCCAGGCCCTCCACACCGTCGATCTCGCTCAGGAGCTGGGGCACGATCGTGTTCTCCACGTCGGAGGACACGCCCGAGCCGCGGGTGCGGAAGATAGAGTCCATCTCGTCGAAGAAGACGATGACCGGGGTGCCCTCGGAGGCCTTCTCCCGTGCGCGCTGGAAGACCAGGCGAATGTGCCGCTCGGTCTCGCCCACGTACTTGTTGAGCAGCTCGGGACCCTTGATGTTGAGGAAGAAGCTCTTGCCGACGTCGCGGCCGGTGCGCTCGGCGACCTGCTTGGCCAGCGAGTTGGCGACCGCCTTGGCGATGAGCGTCTTACCGCACCCGGGAGGGCCGTAGAGCAGCACGCCCTTGGGCGGGCGCAACTGGTGCTCGTGGAAGAGCTCCTTGTACAGGTAGGGCAGCTCGACCGCGTCGCGGATCATCTCGATCTGCCCGGAGAGGCCGCCGATGTCGGTGTAGGCGATGTCGGGGACCTCTTCGAGGATGAGCTCCTCGACCTCGGACTTGGGGATGCGCTCGTAGACGTAGCCCGAGCGCGGCTCCAGCAGCAGCGAGTCGCCGGGGCGGATCGTCTCGTCGCGCAGCGGCTCGGCCAGACGGACGATCCGCTCCTCGTCGTGGTGGGAGATCACCAGGGCGCGCTCGCCGTCCTCAAGGATCTCCTTGAGCATGACGACCTCGCCGACGGTCTCGAAGGACTCCACCTCGACGACGTTGAAGGCCTCGTTGAGCATGACCTCCTGGCCGGGGCGCAGGTTGTCCAGGTCCACCGAGGGACTGACGTTGACCCGCATCTTGCGGCCGTTGGTGAAGATCTCGACGGTCTCGTCCTCGCGCGAACCGAGGTAGACGCCGAAGCCCGACGGCGGCTGGGCCAGACGGTCGACCTCCTCCTTGAGCGCCACGATCTGCTCGCGCGCCTCCTTCAAAGTGGAGACGAGCCGTTCGTTCTGGCCGTTGGCGGCGGCGAGGTTGGCCTGTGCCTCCCTCAGCCGCTCCTCCAGCAGGCGTACATGCCGGGGCGAATCGGCGAGCTTGCGCCGAACAACGCTGAGTTCCTTTTCCATGTAGGAGACCTGGGCCGTGAGTTCTTCCACTTCACGGTCCCGGTCGCTCTGACGCTCGTCGTCGCGCTCAGCCACGTCCGCCACCTCCCTATGAGGAACTACATCGGAGCCTACCTACCCCCGCCCTATTCCTAACCTCCCAAGGCCGCAGAGTGTCGTAGGACTCATTTCCAGGTCTTGCGTCCGCACAGGTCAGAGTGCTAGCGGATGACCCGACGTAATGAGAACGTAACCTCTGGGTCCGGCCGCGGGCAAGAAGTCCGCCCCTCCGGGCGATCCCTCCCCGCACACGCCGGAGCCCGCCCGGGCGCGGTCCCCGCGGGGACCGCGCCCGGGCGGGCTCGGACGGTGGATCCGGGGCGAGGGGCCGCGAACTCAGCCGCGGGCGCCGTCTCGGGGGGTCCGCGGGTCGGCGGTGCCCTCCGTGTCCGGCGGACCGGAGGCGTCGGCCGCCCCGTCGGTCACACCGTCACCGCGGGGCGCCTCGGGAACCGCCGCGTCGGTGGCCAGCGCCCGGACCTCCTCGGCCGGGACCGCCTCCTCCGCTCCGTCCGCGCGCCGGTCCTGCTCGCGCGCGGCGGTGAAGTCCTTGCCGTAGGCGCCCTTGGCCGGACGACGGCGGCGCTCGGGGGCCTCGGCCCCGTCGGCCAGGCGGCGCGCGACCACCAGGAAACCGGTGTGCCCGATCATGCGGTGGTCCGGGCGCACGGCCAGGCCCTCCACGTGCCAGGTGCGCAGCATGGTCTCCCACGAGCGCGGCTCGTAGAAGCGGGGGTCCTCGCGCAACTGCTCCACCACGCGCGAGAGCTGTGTGGTGGTGGCGACGTAGCAGCACACCAGCCCACCCGGGATGAGGGCGCCGGCGACCGCGTCCAGGCACTCCCAGGGCGCGAGCATGTCCAGGAAGACGCGGTCGACGTCGGTCTCGTCCAGCTCCTCCACCAGGTCGCCGACGGTGAGCTCCCAGGCCGGGTGCGGACCGCCGTGGAACCTCTCCACGTTCTTGCGGGCGATCTCCGCGAAGTCGGCGCGGCGCTCGTAGGAGTGCACCATGCCGTTCTCACCGACCGCGCGCAGCAGCCAGTTGGACATGGCCCCCGAGCCCGCCCCGGCCTCCACCACGCGCGCGCCGGGGAAGATGTCGGCCTCCACGAGCACCTGGGCGGCGTCCTTGGGGTAGACGATGGTCGCGCCCCGCTTCATCGACAGGGTGTAGTCGATCAGCAGGGGGCGCAGCGCCACGTAGGCCGTGCCGGTGTTGGAGCGCACCACACTGCCCTCGGGCTGTCCGATGAGGTCGTCGTGGTCGACCTTGCCCTTGTGGGAGTGGAAGGCGGCGCCCTCTCGCAGGGTGATGGTGTGCATGCGACCCTTGGGGTCGGTCAACTGCACGGTGTCGCCGTCGGTGAAGGGGCCGCGGCGGCCATGGATACCGGTCAACGTCGCTCTCGTCTTCCCACGTCGCTATTGGTTGGCAGGGCGATCGCCCAGGCTATCGGCCCCCCGGTACCGCGGCGAACGCGCACGGGGCGCCCGCGCGTGCGAAATCCCCGCCCCCAGGGCAGTATTCAGCCTGACGGGCTCCTGACCGCGCCCGGACACCACACGAGGACCACGGGAGAAGACGACCCATGTCACAGCTGAACACGGGGCTGGGAATCGACATCGGCGGCAGCGGGATCAAGGGCGCGCCGGTCGACCTGAGCACCGGCGAGTTCCTCAAGGAGCGCACGAAGGTCCTCACCCCCGACCGCTCCGACCCCGAGGCGGTGGCCGAGATCGTGCACGGGATCGCCGAGCGCTTCCCCGAGGCGGCGGGCATGCCCCTGGGCGTGACCTTCCCGGGCGTGGTGCAGGGCGGTGTGGTGCGCACCGCGGCCAACCTGGACAAGAGCTGGATCGGCACCGACGCGCGGTCGCTGTTCGCCGGGGCCACGGGCCGCCCGGTGCGCGTGCTCAACGACGCCGACGCCGCCGCCGTGGCCGAGACCCGCTACGGCGCGGCCAGGGACGTGCCGGGGGTGGTGCTGATGACCACCCTGGGCACGGGGATCGGCACCGCCCTGGTGGTGGACGGGCGCCTGGTGCCCAACACCGAGTTCGGGCATTTGGAGATCGACGGCCACGACGCCGAGACGCGGGCCTCCTCGGGCGCCAAGGAACGCGAGGAGCTGTCCTACCGCGAGTGGGCGACCGAGCGGCTCCAGCGCTACTACCGGGTCGTGGAGGACCTGCTGTGGCCGGACCTGATAGTGGTCGGCGGCGGGGTCAGCCGCAAGGCGGAGAAGTTCCTGCCGCTACTGGACATCCGCACGCCCGTCGTGGCCGCCTCGCTGCTCAACACGGCCGGGATCGTCGGCGCCGCCCTGGCCGCCGCCGAGTCCGAGTCGGGCTGAGGCGGCCCGGACGGCCGGACCTCGGGACGCGGACGAGCCGCCTGGCGCGGTGGTTCGGCCGCTCCTGCGGGATACACGCCGGGGGCCTTCCGCTCGGCGGACCGCCCCCGCTCAGCCCTCGCCGACGGACAGGGACAGTGCGACCACGATCCGCCGGGCGGCGGCGGAGGTGTGCGCGACCGGCGAGAGGGGCACGCCCGCCAGAGCCGTGGGCAGCCCGTCCTGGAGCGGCCAGCGCATCCACCACCACAGGTCCCCGCGGTGGGGCCGCAGCAGGGCGCGGTGGGGCCGGGTGCGGGGACCGGCGTCCACCGCCCCGCACAACCCGTCCTCACGGGCCTCCACCCCGCGTGAGCGCAACTCGGCGGCCAGCCCGCGCAGGGCGAGGTTCGTCAGCTCCACACGGTCCACCAGCCCGGCCGTACCCGGGTCACGCCTCAGGCTCGGACTCCCCGCCGGCGGGGTCTCAACGGTCAACGGGACTCCCCTCCCCTTCCCAGACGCCTCTGGGACCAACGACCCTTGCACTCTGCCGTACACGGAGGGAGAACCGCCGGTCCTATGCGGATCACGCATACGCACTTCTTTCTTACACATAGCCACCAGCGGCGCCCGGAGTCCCTAACCTAAGCTCATGCCCCAACCAGACGGCGTTCTTCCAGCGGACCTGTGGACACGTCCCCGCATGGCGGGTGCCCTGGCCACCTGCGACATGGCGACGGTCATCGAGGGAGTGCGCGCGGCGCACGGTTGGTCCCAGGGTGACCTCGCCCGCGCGATCGACTACTCCCAGAGCTGGGTCTCGCGCGTGGTCAACGGCCAGCAGTCGCTGACCGTCAGCCAGGTACACGACCTCGCCCGACGCCTGGACATCCCGCTGCACCTGCTGGGTTTCGGCGGTACCGCGCCCCAGGCCCGTCCCGCAGAGAAGGGGGTGGACACCACGAGGCGCCGCGACTTCGGACGCGCGGTGGCCGCGGGAGCGCTGCTCACCGCCACCACCGCCACCACCGGTTCGGCTCCGGCCCCGGTGGCGTCGGACCCGTGCCCCGACACCGTCAACGAGACGACCGCGCACTCCCTGCGCGCCATCACCGGGGGCCAGCGCCGCATGGACGCCACCTCCCCCTCCCGCCACCTGCTGCCCAGCGCAGTTGCGCACGTGCATCTGGCCGAGCACATGCGTGGGCAGGCGCACGGGACGCCGTTCCACGGCGAGTTGAGCGCCGCGGCCAGCGAGGCCTCCGGCTTCGCCGCCTGGCTGCACGCCGACCGCGGAGACATGGGATCGGCCAGGGCGCACTACCGCACCGCCGTGACCCGCGCCCGCCAGGCGGACACGCGCCTGCTCGACGTCTACATGCTGGGCTCCCTGGCCGCCTTCGAGACCGACACCGCCGAGGACCACCACCTCGGCCTCGGGCTGGTCCAGGAGGCGGAACGCGTCCTGGGCCCGGCCGCCCACCCCACCGCGCGCGCCTGGCTGGCCTGCGTGGGGGCGCTCGCGCACGCCGGGAACGGGGACGGCGCGGCGGCCGCGCGCGCCCTGGGCCGGGCGGAGCGGGAGGTGGCCCGCTCCGCCAACACCGACCCGCCCTGGCCGTGGGTGTTCGCCTTCGACGAGGCCAAGGTCGCCGGCTACCGCGCCCGGGTGGGCGTGCGGCTGCGCCAGCCGCACGACGCCCGGCGGGCCTTCTCCGAGGCCTTCGCGACCCACGGGGGCAACCCCAAGCAGTCCGCGGTCCTCCAGGTGGAACTGGCCTCGGCGCACGCCGAGGCGGGGGACGTGGACGAGGCCTTCCACCTGGTCAACGAGGCGCTGAACACGGGCGTGCGCTACGAGTCCGAGCGGATCATCGGGCGGGTCCGGACCTTTCGCCGCCGCTACTCGGGAACGCGGGCGCGCTGCGCGGCCGTCCTGGACGACCGGCTCCTGTCCCTGGTGAAGGGGAGCGCCGCACAGGGGTAGGAAAAACGCGAAGCGACCATCAAGGAGGTCCCGTGATCCACATCGCGGTCACCGGTCACCGAGACCTGGCCCCGGACGTGCGACGCACCGTCACCGCGCTGCTCACCGCCCACCTGGAGCCCTACGGCTGCGAGATGGTGGGCCTGTCCTGCCTGGCCGACGGCGCCGACGCCGTCTTCGCCGAGACGGTCGTCGCCGCCGGAGCTCCGCTGGAGGCGGTCGTCCCCGCCTCCGGCTACCGCCAGGCGCTGCCAGAGCAGCACCACCCCGTCTACGACCGCCTCCTGCGACGGGCCGTCCTCGTGCACACGCTGCCCCACACCGACTCCACTCCCGAGGCGCACATGGAGGCCGGAAGGCTGCTCGTGAGCCGCTGCGACCAGCTCCTGGCCGTCTGGGACGGCCGACCCGCCCGCGGCCCCGGCGGCACCGCCGACGTGGTGGCCTACGCGCGCTCACTCTTTCGCCCGGTCTCGGTGCTGTGGCCCGAAGGCGCCCGCCGCTGACCCGGTTCAGCGCCGGCCCGAGACCACCGCGTTGACGTCCGCGGCCCTGAGCACCCCGCGCACCCCGCCTGCCTCGTCCACCACCACGTACTCAGGCAGCGGATGCCCCGTCAGCTCCCGTAGCAACTCCTCACCCTCCAACCCCACAGGCACCAGAGAATGCTCGGTCACCGCCCGGGACACGCTCGACACCGGCACCCACGCCCGGCGCTGCGGCTCGATCGCCCCGGCCGCCGCCGGGTGCACCACCGCAGTGGGAGCGCCCCCGGCGTCGGTCACCACGATCTCCACCGCCTCCGCATCGCGCGCCCGGCGCTCGGCCTCGGCCAGCGGCGTGTCGGCCGGCACCGTCACCGAGGACCGGGCCAGGTCCCGGGCCCGCAGACGCGGGACGCGCTCACGCACCCGGGCGGAGCGCAGCGCTTCGGAGGCGCCCATCCACATGAAACCGCCCAGGACGAAGCCCCACACCACGCTCCACGGGCTGAGCCGTCCACCCGCCCACCACGCGATCAGGAACGGCAGCGCCACCACCAGCAGCGCCAGCACCCGACCGCCCCAAGCCGCGGCCACGCTCCCCGCGAAGGGCCGACCCGTCACCTTCCACACCCCGGCGCGCAGCAGCCGCCCGCCGTCCAGCGGAAGCCCCGGCAACAGGTTGAACGCACCCACCAGCAGGTTGGCGATCCACAGCTGGAACAGCAGCTCACCCACCACGGTGCGCGGCTCGGTGAACAGGTACAGACCGAACCCGCCCGCCGCCAGCACCAGGGAGAACAGCGGACCGGCGAACGCGATCCAGAACTCGCGCCCCGGCGTGGGCGCCTCGCGCTCGATCTCGGAGACCCCGCCCAGCACGTACAGCACGATGCGCCGGACCGGCAGCCCGTACATGCGCGCGACCAGCGCGTGCGCCAGTTCGTGCACCAGCACCGACGCGTAGAGCAGCACGGCGAAGACGAAGGCCAGCAGGTAGGCGCCCGGCCCCAGCGCCAGGCGCCCCTGGACCACACCGCCGTAGACCAGGGTGATCAACGCCGCGACGATCAGCCACGAGGAGGTCACGTACACGGGGATGCCGAAGGGGCGGCCGATCAGTAACCCCGGTCTGGCGGAACGCTCGCGGGGTCTGGGCTCGGATGGGTCACTACCGGTCGTCACGCTCCCAGCCTACGGCCCGCCCGCCCCGACCCCGAGGCACCCACGACCGCGCTCCGCGCCGCACCGCCCCTCCGCAGGCCGCCCTCTCCCCTCGCGGCCTGTCGCGACCTTCTCATAGGCTCGTTCCATGACCACCGCGCTCCTGCCGTCCGCCCTCTCACCCTCCCGGGCCTCCGACTTCCTCCAGTGCCCCCTGCTGTTCCGCTTCCGCACCATCGACCGCCTCCCCGAGGCGCCCAGCGCGGCGGCCCTGCGCGGCACCCTCGTCCACGCCTGCCTGGAGCGCCTGTACGAGCTGCCCGCCGAGTCGCGCAACCCGCGCAACGCCGTCGGCCTGGTCGAGCCCCAGTGGAAGAAGCTGCGCGAGAGGAAGCCCGAGCTGGACGAGCTTTTCGCCGACGACGCCGAGCGCGACACCTGGCTGGCGTCCGCCCGAGACCTGGTCCGCCGCTACTTCGACCTGGAGAACCCCACCGCCCTGGAGCCGCGCGACCGGGAGATGCGCCTGGACGTGTCCCTGCCCACCGGCCTGCGGCTGCGCGGCTACGTGGACCGCATCGACGTCACCCCCTCCGGCCAGATCCGGATCGTGGACTACAAGACCGGCAAGTCCCCCGCGCCCCGCTTCGAGGACAAGGCCCGGTTCCAGATCTTCTTCTACGCGGTCATGATCTGGCGCGACCTCGGCGTCGTCCCCACCCGCCTGCAACTCGTCTACCTGGGCGGCGACGGAGCTGTGCGCTGGTACGACCCCACCGAGGACGAACTCAGGGCCGCGGAGACCGAGATCGCCGACATCTGGGCGCGGATCGAGGCCGCCGGACGCGCCGGGGTGTGGGAGCCCCGCAGGAGCAAGCTCTGCGGCTGGTGCGAGCACCAGGCACTGTGCCCGGAGTTCGGCGGCACCCCGCCGCCCCTGCCCGCGCCGACGGACCGCCCACGCGGGTGACCCCGCCCGGGATACGGCACAATTCCCCCTGTGCCCGTCTCAGTACTGCTGGTCGACGACCAGCCCCTCGTCCGCGCCGGTTTCCGCATGATCCTGGAGTCCGCCCCCCACCTGTCCGTCGTGGGCGAGGCCTCCGACGGCCGCGAGGCGGTCCGCGAGACCCGCAGCCTGCTGCCCGACGTCGTCCTCATGGACGTGCGCATGCCCGGCATGGACGGGATCGAGGCCACCCGGCAGATCGTGTCGTGGGCGCGGCCCCTGGGCCACCGGGTGCGGGTCCTGGCGCTGACCACCTTCGACCTGGACGAGTACGCCGTCGAGGTGCTGCGCGCGGGTGCCTCCGGGTTCCTGCTCAAGGACGCGCCGCCCGCCGAACTCGTCTCGGCCGTCGAGGTGGTCGCGGACGGGGCGGCGGCCGTCTCCCCCACCGTGCTCAACCGCCTGCTCGACCGCTTCGCCCCGCTCCTGACCTCCGCCTCCCCCGGCGCCGAACCCGCCGAGGACACCCTGACCGCCCGCGAACACGAGGTCCTGCGCCTGCTCGCGCGCGGGTGGTCCAACGCCGAGATCGCCGCCCACCTGGTCCTGGGCGAGACCACCGTCAAGTCCCACGTCGGCAGCATCCTCACCAAGCTGGAACTGCGCGACCGGGTCCAGGCAGTGGTCTACGCCTACGAGCACGGCCTGGTCCGCCCCGGCGAGCACGACCAAGGCCCCGGCTGACACCGCCGACACGCGTTCCGGGGCACCTGGCCACCAGGTGCCCCGCCCCCTGCCCCCGACACGCGCACCGGGCCACCAGGTTCACCGGCCTGCGCCGACACGCGGTCCCGACGCGCCAGGCCCCGCCCCGCAGGGGCTGCGGCTCGATCCGGTCCCGGCCGGGACCCCCCGCGCACGGGCCCCGGGCGCGTCGCTGTGGACGGGCCCCCGGCCTTGACAGGATGATCCGGTGATCGAACTCACCGGCCACGAACCCCGTTCCGGGCGAACCCCGCCCTCGGGGACCGCGTCCCCTCATGGGTTGTCCACAGCACGCCGGTCACCACGGGTACAGGCGGGGAGGAGACGGAGACAGGAATGCCAAGCAAGCGGGAGCGGCCCGTGCCCCCGAGCGAGGACCGCCTGCTCAGCAGGATGCGGGACTGGCGGGAGGCGCACGAGCGGGAGTTGACCCCGGACGGCTTCGACGAGACCGAGGACGTCAACCTCCCCGACGCCCGCGCCATCGACCTGGTGCTGCGGGTGGGCGAGCTGATGCTCGCCAGCGGAGAGGGCACGGAGGCCGTCAGCGAGGCGATGCTCAGCCTCTCCGTCGCCTTCGACCTGCCCCGCTCGGAGGTCTCGGTCACCTTCACCACCATCACCCTGTCCACCCACCCCGGGGGCGAACACCCCCCGATCACCGGCGAACGGGTGGTGCGCCGCCGCACCCTGGACTACTTCCGCGTCAACGAACTGCACACCCTGGTGCAGCAGTGCGCGCTCGGCCTGCTGGAACTGGAGGACGCCACCGCCCGCCTGACCCAGATCAGGCGCGCCCGGATGCCCTACCCCAACTGGCTCATCGCGGTCGGGTTCGGCCTCATCGCCTCCAGTGCGAGCCTCATGGTGGGCGGCGGCCCGATCGTGGCGACCGCGGCCTTCCTGGCCACCGTCATGGGCGACCGCACGTCGGTGTTCCTGGCCAAGCGGGGCGTCGCGGAGTTCTACCAGATGGCGGGCGCGGCGGTGGTGGCCGCCACGATCGGCGTGGCTCTGCTGTGGGCCAGCACCACGCTGGACCTCGGGCTCCAGGCCGGGGCGATCATCACCGGCAACATCATGGCCCTGCTGCCCGGACGCCCGCTGGTCTCCAGCCTCCAGGACGGCATCAGCGGCACCTACGTCTCGGCGGCGGCACGCCTGCTGGAGACCTTCTTCATCCTGGGCGCGATCGTGTCCGGCGTGGGCGCGGTCGCCTACACCGCCCAGCGCCTGGGCGTGAGCATCAACCTGGAGGACCTCCCCTCCGCGGGGACCTCGGTGGAGGTCCCCGTGCTGATCGGCGCGGCGGGGATCGCGGTGGCCTTCGCCATCTCGCTGGCCGTACCGCCCCGGATGCTGCCGATGATCGGCGTGCTCGGCGTGCTGATCTGGGTGATCTACGCGAGTATGCGCGACCTGCTGCACGTGCCCGCGGTGGTGGGCACTGTCGCGGGCGCGGTCGCGGTGGGTGTGGTGGGCCACTGGCTGGCGCGGCGCACGCGCAGACCGGTGCTGCCCTACCTGGTCCCGTCGATCGCCCCCCTGCTGCCCGGCAGCATCCTGTACCGGGGCCTGATCGAGATCACGCAGGGCGACCCCTCAGCCGGGCTGCTCAGCCTCGCGGAGGCGGTCACGGTGGGCCTGGCGCTGGGGGCGGGGGTCAACCTCGGCGGCGAGCTGGTCAGGGCCTTCCAGCACGGCGGGCTGGCCGGCGCGGGGATGCGCAGCCGCCCGGCGGCGCGCCGGACACGCGGCGGGTACTGAGTTCCTCGTGGCCGGGGCCGGACAGGGCAGAACCATTGCTGGCCTGGGGGTATCCCACTTCCCGAGAGCGGACGACAGCGGCGAAGCGAACACATCCGTGTTAAACCGCGACAAGCATGTGATGTGAACCACTACTCTTGGCGTCAGCTCAACGACGAGCACCTCTGGACCGAAAGGCCTGTCCCATGTGCAGCCACGAACCCGCCTGCCCGTCCTTCGAGGACACCGACCGCGAAGCGGCCCGGGTCGTCTCCAGCCGCCCCGAACAGGGCTGGAGCCTGCTCTGCAACGGTGTCGTCCTCTTCGACGACACCGGTGAGCTTCTTCCCGACGGGGCGGTCGTCGCCCCGCACCGACCCCGCGTCGCGGCCTGACGCGCGGCCGCACCGACACACCCCGGCCGCGAGGCCGACGCACCCCGCCCGGCGCACACACCCCGGGCGGTGACGTGTCCCCTGACGGCCCCGGTGACCGCGCGAGCGCCGGGGCCCGTCCCCGGCCCTCACTCCCGGACCGGGTCGGGCCACCCCTCCGGCAGCACGTCCCGGCCGCCCATCGCCTCACTCAGCCGACGCCGGAAGTCGGCGTGCACACCGGGGCCCCACACCAGTCCGCTCGGCGTGCGCAGCGCCTCCTCCATGGCGGAACGCAGCGCCGCTGGGCGCGCCTCCCCCTCTGCCACCGGCAGCGCCAGCAGGGAGTGCATCTGGGTGACCACGGCGAACAGCTCCCCCGCCAGCGCGGGCGCGCTCGCGGTCGCCGCGGCCTCCTCCAGGTAGGGGTCCCACCACGGCTCCCCGGCCCCGCCGTCCCCGTCCTCCTCGGGCGCGGCGAAGCCCGTGCGCAGCCTCCGGCGCACCTGCCCCGCGGTGTCCGGGTCCCGGTCCCCCAGGCCCAGCCGCCAGACCCGCTCGGCCGCGCCGGGGTCCCCGCGCAGGGCCAGCAGCCCGGCCAGGAGTTCCACCGCGGCGGCGAAGGTGCCCGGCGCGGCCCCCGGCCCCCCTGTTCCCTCGGAGACCGCGTCCGGGTCCGGGTCCACGATGGCGCCGACGTCGGCGATGGCGTGCTCCAAGTGGGCGGCGGCGCGCAGCAGGCGCAGACCGGGATCGTCCGCGACCGACAGGCCGCGTTCGACCGCGGCAGCGGCAGCGCCCGGCCGCCCCCGTCCCAGCAGGCGTTCGGCCAGGTCACGGGAGGCCTCCACGACCGTGGCGGCTTGCAGGCGGCCTAGCGAACCGGGATCGGGCGGCAGTGCCAGCGCCGCCTCCCAGTGCTCCTCGGCTCCGCCGGTGTCGCCTCGCCCCTCGGCGGAGCGGGCCAGCCCGTAGTGCGCCACCGCCGTGTAGTCGGACCCGCCCAGGTCGAGCAGGCGGCGCCAGAGGCGGTCTGCCTCGGCGTGGTCGCCGTCCTGTTCGAGGGAGAGCGCCAGATGGTAGGCGGCGCGCGGGGCGTAGCGCGGATCGCCGGTGGCCAGGGCGCGGCGGGCGGCCTCACGGGCGGCGGCCGGGTCGCCCCGCTGGTCCTCGACCACGGCCAGGCCGAGCAGTGCGCGGGCCTGCACCCGCGGGTGGGGGTTGGCGGCCACCGCCTGTCGGTAGAGCCCGGCCGCGCGTTTGAGGTGGCCGCTCTCGGCGAGGTCCTGGGCCTGGTCGCACAGTTCGGCGGCAGCCTGCCCGGTCGGCGCCTCCGCCTCGTCCGTGTCCCGGGGATCGGTGGCCGAGCGG
>NZ_LEKI01000105.1:0-21410 GCF_001029525.1 Nocardiopsis sp. RV163
GGCTGGGGGAGAGGGGGTTTCGCGGGTGCGGTCGATGCGGCACAGCCGTCGCTGTCGGTGCGGTGCGGGTCGGTGCGGCGCGGTCGGTCATGGGGTGGTGCGGCCACGGGGCCGACCGTGCCGATGGGAACGGTGGCGTCCGTAGTTCGGAAAGCGCTTTCAAACGAGAAGTTAAGTGTTTGTTCTCAGCGCGTCAACGGTCTTGTCCTCCGCGTGTTTTCGTGTTAATAGAGGGGAGTTTTTCCTGTTCGGGACGGTGTTGGCTTGCCCGGAAGTGCTCCGTGTCAGCCTCCGAGGCTCTCGGGCGCGGCGGTGTTGTCGTGTGGGCGGCGAGCTGAGGCGTCCGTTTATGTGTCAGATGGGAAAGAAGGGTCGTGAGTGACGGAAGGTGCTTCGCCTGTGTTCGTGCGACGCGCTTCGCGTGGGCGCTGATCTGGCCGGGCTGCACGGTCGGAGATGCGGAACCGGGTGACAAGGAAAGCCCTTGCCAAACATGGGGCGCGTGCCGTCGCCGTCCGGGGTCGGAGGTCGGGCGCCTGAGGTGGGGGCGGGTGCGCGGGGCTCGGAGGGCGGCGTCGGCCATGAAATATTCCTTGACAAGAATATTCACTTCGAGGAATACTCGGGCCATGCACGAACGATTGGAGCTCCTGGGCGACCCCGCCCGACTGCGCATCGTCCGCCTCCTGGCGGAACGGCCGCTGTCGGTGGGCGTGATCGCGCGGCGGGCGGGGCTCCGGCAGCCCCAGGCGACCAAGCACCTGCAACGGCTGGAACACGCGGGACTGGTGGTCTCCAGGCGTTCGGGCAACCGGCGCGTCTACGCGATCGAGCCCGAACCCTTCCGCGGACTCGCCGCGCTGATGAGCGGCATCGCCGACACCGCGGAGGCCCACCGCGTCGACCGGGACGCCTTCGAGGCCTACTTCGCCGCCGTGGAGGCCGAGACGCGCGCGGCCGACCGCGAACGCTGGGCCGACGAGCGGACCTTCGAGTTCGAACGCGCACTGCAGGCCCCGCGCGCGACCGTGTGGCGCCACCTCACCGATCCCGGCCTGCTCGCCCTGTGGTGGGCGCCCCGGGATCTGGCCGTCACCGGGGTCGAACTGGACGCGCGGCCCGGCGGGCGCACCGCGCTCGCCTACCGCGACGCCGCCGACAGCGCGGGCGCCGACGGCGTCGTCGGGCGAGCCGAGGGGGTCGTGGACGAGGTCTCCGAGGGCGAGCGGATCGCGTTCCGGCTCTCCCCGCTCCTGCCCGACGGCGGCACCGCGTTCACGGGCCACTACGCCTTCACGCTCTCCGACACCGGAACGGGGGACGGCGGCACCCGGCTCGGGGTGCGCCTGCGCATCACCGACAGCGCCGTCGCCTCCGCCGAGTTCGTCGCCGGAATCGAGATCGGCTGGAACCAGTCGCTCGACGCACTCGCCGCCCTCACCGGCACGTCCCCGCACCACGACAAGGAACAGGAACCGTCATGACCGAGCACACCGGCCGCAGGGTCGTCACCAACATGAGCCTCACCCTCGACGGGAGGTACGCGGGTCCCGGCGGGCCCGGCGACACGGGTTGGGTGATGCCCTACGCCACCACCGACGTCGCCCGCGAGCACCTGACCAAGCTGTGGAGGCCCGCCACCACCGCGCTTCTGGGACGGGTGAACGCCGAGGGGTTCCTCGGGTACTGGCCCGCCGTCGCCGACGACGCCTCGGCCGACGAGCGCGACCGCGGCTTCGCCTCCTGGCTCGTCGGCGCCGAGAAGGTGGTGCTCTCCAGCACCCTCACCGAGGCGCCCTGGGAGCGCACGCGGATCGAGAACGCGCCCGCCGCCGACGTGGTGGACGAACTCAGGAAGGAGGAGGGGGGCGACATCCTCGTGCTCTCCAGCGCCAGCGTCATCAAGGCGCTGCTCGACGCCGACAGGGTCGACCGGCTTGCGCTGATGATCTTCCCCGAGTTCGTCGGCGGAGGGCCGAGGCTCTTCGAGGACGGCCTGCCCGCGGGGAGGTGGTCGCTGGCCGGGCACGCGGCCGGGGAGCACGGGGCGGTCCGGCTGGTCTACGACCGGGTGAGGTGACCTTCCCCGGACGCCCGCCGGAGCGCACGGCCCCGTGGCCGCTCCGGCGAGGCGGCCCGCTCACCTGCTCCGCCGAAACTCCGTACGCACAGGCCTGTGACCCTTTCCCGGAGTGCTCAGCGTCCCTTTTCGAGCCCTAAGGGGACTTCTGGGGTGAGCGGGGCGCCTGGGATCTCCGGGATGTCCGTGGTTTCTGGGTTACTTGGGTTTTTCGGGCTTGCGGAGGTTATGGGGCCTCTGGGTCGTCCGGGGCGCCCGAGTGCGTCGGAACATGCGTGATTTCTGGGGAATCCGACGCCTCCCGCGTGCCGGGGGTGTCCGCGACCCTCCACGTGCGCAGGCGTCCGCACATCCCGAAGGCCCGGGGACCCGGCCTCGGCTCGGTGCGCACCACGGCGGCCTCCCGCATGATCCCCGGGTCGCCCCCGGCCAGCGCCGCGAGCTGTTCCCGGGTGCGCTCCACCTCACGTTCCACACCCTCGCGCCAGATCTCCCGCCACTCCCGCACACGCGGCCGCACCACCTCCGCCGCGAGCCGGTGGAACTCCTCCAGCGCCCCCGCGCCCTCCTGCCGGACCGACGCGACCAGCTCCCAGTAGCCCCGCAGGGCCAGGTCGCGCCGGGCCCGCGCCCGCTCCGCGCGCAGCTCCTCCGACCCCTCCGCGGGCAGGACCGCCGCGGCGGCGTAGGCCGCGCGGTCGGCCAGCACTTCACGGGGGAAGGTGAACACCGCGTCGCCCGCCTCGGGCAGTCCCGCGTTCTGCATGACCACGGTGATCTCCAGCCCGCCGGAGTTCACCAGCCGGTGCACCGTGCCCGGTGCGAACCACAGCACGGCGCCGACCGCGAGCGGGTCGGCCGCTACGCCCCGCGGCGTGACCGTGTGCACCTCGCCCCGGCCCGCGACCACCACGTAGGCCTCCGACGACGCGGTGTGGACGTGGGGCGTGCCGCCGTGCAGGCCGTCGGGCGCCTCCCAGTCGTAGACCCGCAGGCCGCTGACGGCGGTGCCGCCGGGGAAACGGGGCGTGTTCACGGCGTGTCCTCCCCGGGCGCGTACTCCCGCGCGAGCGCACCGGCCTCGTCGGCGGCGCACACGCGGTCGACGAACACCAGGCGGTGGCGCAGGCTCAGGGTGCGCTCCGGCTCCAGGAGGATCTCCTCGTCGAAGGAGGGGGAGGGGCTGAACACGGGGAAGGGCTCGGTCCGCACGAACCACCTGATCGGGACGGCGGCGCTCGTGGTCCCGGCGTAGGCCAGGACGGTCGCGCCCCCGTCGATCTCGTCGTGCTGGCCGCTGAAGGCGATCCAGTTCGCCTCCGTGCCCATGACGTCGGCGCCGGTGAGGCCGGTCGCGCTGACCACGTCGCCGCCTGTCCACGACCGGGGGCCGCGCCAGAAGAGCCCGGTGTAGCCCGCGGCGGCGCGGCCGTGGGTGGTGGGGCTGCCCAGTTCGAGAGCCCTCCCGCGCACGTTGGTCAGCGAGGTCGCGAAGTCCAGCGCCCAGATCCCCCGTTCGCGGTCCGCCGAGTGGAACCGGTGGGTGCGCACCTCGGCGATCCACCGCTCGCCGTCCGCGCTCCTCCAGGCCAGGCGCTCGGTGACCGAGACGCCCCCGTCGTCGCGGGCTACGGAGGTGAAACCCTCGTGGCCGATGGCGCCGTTGTTGCCCAGCCACCGGTAGCCCTCGCCGCGGACGAAGGTCGGCCCTCCCCAGAAGTTCTGTCCCGAGACGTGGGACCAGGTCATCTGGAGGCCCTTGTGCCACCGGTGGTCCCACGGACGGAACGCGGTCAGCGGCGCGCCGCCGAGGGTGCGCAGGGGGTGCAGGTAGGGCTTGGGGGACTCGGTGGCGGGGGAGTCGGGGCGCAGCACGTAGCGCGCGATCTCGACCCCGCCCACCGCCACGGTGAGCGCGTCGTCTCCTTCGGCCAGGCTGGGGGTCTCAAGCACCTGCGGTCTCCTCCTTTCCGGTGAGGACGGCCGCGGCGGTGACCGCGTCGCCCCCGTGCATAGCGTGGTAGAAGCCGTCGTCGGGCGTCAGGTCCCGCCGCCGCACCGTCGTGCCGGTCAGGGCCGACCGGTACATGCCCGCGACGAGTTCGAGCGCGCGCCGCCCGTCGGGGCCGCTGGCGCTGGGCCGCTCCCCGAGTTCCATCGCGTCGAGCAGCGCGGCGAGCTGGGCCCGGTGCGAACTCGGCTCGTCCTCCACCGGCGGCCAGGACGCGACCGCGTCCGCGTCGCGCACGTGCGGCGCCGGGGTCCAGCGCCAGTGCGCGTTGTCGTAGCCGTAGAGGTGCTCCAGCTCGACCGTGGCGTGCTCGAAGTCGAAGCGCAGGTAGCTGGTCTCGCGGGGGGAGAGCAGGCTGTTGGCCACCGAGACGGTCGCGCCCGACTCCAGGCGCACGATCGCCATCGACACGTCCTCGGTCTCGGTGGACCGCGCGGTCGTGGACATCACGGCCGTGACCTCGGACCAGTCGCCGAGCAGGGAGAGCATGAGGTCCATCTGGTGGATGCCGTGGCCCATGCTCGGGCCGCCGCCCTCGGTCGCCCATCGTCCGCGCCAGGGGACCTCGAAGTAGTCCGGGGCGCGGAACCACAGGGTGTTGCACACGCCGACGAGCGGACGGCCGAGCGTTCCCTCGGCCAGGTGGCGTCGCAGGCGCTCGGCGCCGGAGCCGAAGCGGTGCTGGAACACGTAGCTGACGAAGGGCCCTCGCTCGGACCCCTCGTGGGCACCGACCTCGTCGTACTCGGCCAGGGACAGCGCCGGCGGCTTCTCGCACCACACCCAGCACCCGGCGTCCAGGGCCGTGGTCACCGCGTCCTTGTGCGCGACGGGCGGCGTGCACACGATCACCAGGTCGGGGGACTCGGCGCGCAGCAGGGCGTCGAGGCCGGTGTAGCGGCCGGGTACGCCCCACTCGTCGGCGGTCGCGGCCACGCGGCGCGCGTCGAGGTCGGCCAACGCGACCACCTCGACCCTGTCCCCCAGGGCGGCGAGCGCGGGCAGGTGCCTGCCCCGGGCGATGCCGCCGCTTCCGACGACGGCTACGCGAATCGGCGGTCTGGGACTCGGCACTGGCACACCCCTCGGAACACGAACCCGTGGTGAACGTTCACTTTCTGCGGCCGGGTCTAAAATAGTGATCGTTCACTTCCACCGTCAAGACCGACGCGGTCAAGACCGGCCCCGTCGGCGTGCGCCGCCGACGGGCCCCGCCCCAGGAGGAGCCGATGGCCGAGCCCGAACCGCTCAGGCGCCGACCGACCATCATGGAGGTCGCCCGCCTGGCGGGCGTCTCCCACCAGACCGTCTCTCGCTACCTGCGCTTCGAGGGCGGGCTCAAGGAGGCGACCCGCGAGCGCGTGGACGCCGCGATCCGGGAGCTCAACTACCGCCCCAACCTGGTGGCCCGGTCGATGCGCACGCGCCGGACCGGGCGCCTGGCGATCCTCCTGCCCGGCGTGCCCGGCGCCAGCCCGAGCCGGTTGCTGGCCGGGGCCATCGCGACGGCCCACGCGGAGGGGTTCGTCGTCGAGGCGGTGAGCGTGGACGGCGGGGTCGGGGCCCGGACCGAGCGCATGCTCGAACTCGCCGGATCGGGCCAGGTGGAAGGCGTCCTGTCCCTGGCCCCCGTCGCCCCCGACAGCCTCCGGGAGGCGGGCGAGGGCGCCTCCGTGGTCGTCTCCGCCGACTACGACGACGAGATGCGCGGGCTGGGAGAGATCGCCGACGGATCGGTCGTCGCCGATCTCGTAGAGGGGCTGGCCAAGGCCGGGCACCGGCGCTTCCTGCACGTGTCCGGCCCCCTCCAGTACGCCTCGGCGCGGGGACGCAGGCGTACCTACCTGGAGGCGGTCGAACGCCTGGGGCTGGAGTCCCACGGCGTGTTCCAAGGCGACTGGACAGCCGAGTCCGGCGCCGAGGCCGTGCGCTCCCTACCCGGGGACGGCGGGGTCAGCGCCGTCATCGCGGGCAACGACGTGGTCGCGGCGGGCGCGGTCCGCGCGGCGGTGGAGCGCGGGTGGAGCGTGCCGGGCGACCTCAGCGTGACGGGATGGGACAACAATCCGGTGGGCGCCTACCTCTCGCCCTCGCTCACCACGGTCGACGTGGACCTGGAACGGCTGGGCGTCAACGCCATGCGCCGCCTCGTCGCGGCCGTGCGGGGCACGGCGGCGGAGGTCGGGCGCGAGCCGCTCAACACGATCCTGTGGCGCGAGTCCACCGGTCCGGGCCCCTGGCGCTGACGGCGGGCCCCGTCCGGGCCCCGCGCCCCCACGCCTTCGTGTCCCCCGGACACCGGGGCGCCGCGGAGGCGCCCGGTCCGGGCCGCCCTGAGCACCGTACGCGCGACTGTGCGATGTGACACCGCGCAGGTAACGGCGTATGGCGTCCGTGTTTCGGAAATGTCACGCATCGGGCGGTTGTTGTGCACGTGCCTATCGCCGCGCGCCCAATACGCTGCGAATCGCCATTGTTCGCCAGCTCACAGTTGCTGCAACCTGGAGTGAAACCCCAGGTGGGGGCGGCGTGAACCGTGCGGCACCAGCGGAGGCGGGAGCACGCGCGACCGCCACGGCACGGGCGGTTCCACGCCCGCCGCCGACCCCGCGCGCGGTGCGTCCGCCGGCTCAGTCCGCCGGATCCGCCGGGTCCGGCCGCGCGCCCGCCCGGGACCCGGCCTCCGCGACCGCCCCGACCGCTGCACCCCACGGAGAACGCCTCCAGCATGCTCGACCTCAAACTGACCAACGCCCGCATCCGCACGGTCGACGACGACCGGCCCCTCGCCACGGTGCTCGGTATCGCCGCCGGGCGCGTCCTCGGCCTGGACGAGGAGGTCGCCGAACTGCCCGCGCGCAGGACGGTCGACTGCGGCGGCGCCGTGGTCGTCCCCGGCTTCGGGGACGCGCACAACCACATGGCGTGGTCCGGCCAGTCGCTCGCCGAGCTGGAGCTGGAGACCGTCTCCACCCTGGACGCCCTCTACGACGCGGTCGCCCGCGCCGCCGCGACGCTGCCCGAGGACACCTGGATCGTCGGCTCCGGCTACGACGACGCCCTGCTCGGCGCCCACCCCGACCGCCACGGCCTCGACCGGGCCGGGGACGGCCGACCCGTCTGGCTCAAGCACCGCTCCGGCCACATGTGCACCGTCAGCAGCGCGGTTCTGCGCCAGGCCGGGATCGACACCGCCGTGTCCGACACCGCCGCGGCCGACCCGGACGGGGGAGTGGTCGTCCGCGACGGCGCGGGCGCCCCCACCGGCCTGCTCCAGGAGCGCGCGCAGGAACTGGTGACCGCGCTGGTCATGCCCTACCCGGTGACCGAACTCGCCGACGCGCTCGCGCGGGCCTCCCGTGTCTACGCCTCCGAGGGCCTCACCCACGTCGTGGAGGCGGGCATCGGGCGAGGGCTGATCGGCCGCACCCCCGTGGAGGCCGCCGCCTACCAGCTCGCCCGCGACCGGGGCGAGCTGCTCCCCCGGGTCGAGCTCATGGTCGCCGCCGACAACATGCACCCGCTGGGCGGGCACGCCGACGACGGGATCGACACCGGCATCGACCTGGGGCTGCGCACCGGCTTCGGCGACGACCGGCTGCGTCTCGGGCCGATGAAGATCTGGCTCGACGGGTCCCTCATCGGCCGCACCGCCGCCGTCACCGAACCCCTCTGCGGGCACGGCCACGGCGTGTACCAGAACTCCCCGGAGGAGATGCGCGCGCTGGTCGTGGCCGCCCACCGGGCCGGGTGGCGCGTGGCCGCGCACGCCATCGGCGACGACGCCGTCGACGTCGCACTGGAGGCGTTCGCCGAGGCCCAGCGCGCGCTGCCGCGCCCCGACGCGCGCCACCGCATCGAGCACGCGGGCGTGGTGCGCCCGGACCAGCTTCCCCGTATCGCCGAGGCGGGCCTGGTTCCCGTGCCCCAGCCCCGGTTCCTTTACGCCCTGGGCGACGGCATGGCCGCCGCCGTGGGCCCGGACCGCGTGCCCTGGCTCTACCGGCACCGGTCCTTCCTCGACCACGGGCTGCGCGTCCCGGGCAGCTCGGACCGGCCGGTGGCCCCCGGGGCGCCGCTCCTGGGCATGGAGTCGATGGTGGAGCGCGTGACCGCCTCGGGAACGGTCCTGGCCGCCGACGAGCGTGTCAGCGCCGAACGGGCCCTGCGGGCCTACACGATGGACGCGGCCTGGGCCAGCCACGACGAGCACCGCAGGGGCAGCCTTACCCCGGGCAAGCTCGCCGACCTGGTGGTCCTGGACCGAGACCCCGTTGACTCCGCGCAGGAGGGCATCGGCACGATCCGCGTCCTGGCGACGCTCGTCGGCGGGGAGTGCGTGCACGGGGCGGACGTCCTCGACGGTCTGACCTGACCCGGCCTGAACTGCCCCGGCGCGGCCCGGACCGGCCCGACACGGCTTCCGGCCCCGTCCCACCCGGCCGGGCCCCGCCCGTGTCGGACGGGCGGTGCCGGGCGAACGCCCGCCCGGTACCGCCCCATCCCCTGAACACCGCGCCGCCGCCGGCGCGGACAGCGAATAGGAGAAACCAACCATGAGTGATCTCGACCCAGAGGCGACGGAGGAGCGCCCGGCCCGGGGCGGGCCGGTGGTGAGCGGTCGCGAGGCGGGCCGGATCGCTTTCGCGGCCTTCGTCGGCACCGCGCTGGAGTGGTACGACTACTTCCTCTTCGGCACGGCCGCCGCGCTCGTGTTCAACCGGCTGTACTTCACGACCCTGGACGCCACGGCCGCCACCCTGGCCGCGTTCGCCACCTTCGGCGTCGGCTTCGTCGCGCGTCCGCTGGGCGCGGTGCTGTTCGGCTGGATGGGCGACCGGATCGGACGGCGACCAGCGCTGCTGATCACCGTGGTCTCCATCGGTGTGGCCACCGGCCTCATCGGCCTGCTGCCCGACTTCGCCTCGATCGGCATCGCCGCTCCGCTGCTGCTGGCCCTGCTCCGGCTCGTGCAGGGCGTCGCGGTCGGCGGCGAGTGGGGCGGCGCGGTGACCATCGCCGTCGAGCACGCCCCGCCGGAGAAGCGCGGGCGCTACGCGGCCCTGCCGCAGATCGGGTCGCCCGTGGGCACCCTGCTCTCCTCGGGCGCGTTCTCGCTGGTCCTGCTCCTGCCCGCCGAGCAGTTCGACTCCTGGGGCTGGCGCCTGCCGTTCCTGGCGGCCTTCCCGCTGCTGCTGTTGGCGGTCTACATCCGCCAGAAGGTGGAGGAGTCGCCGGTCTTCGAGGAGATGGAGAAGCAGGAGGCGCGCTCCAAGGTCCCCGCGGTCGACGTGTTCCGCCACGCGTGGGGCAGGCTCCTCATCGCGATCGCCTCCGCCATGCTGGGCGTCGGCGGCTTCTACGTCATGACGACGTTCGCCATCAGCTACGGCACCGACACCCTCGGGCTGTCGCGCAGCCTCATGGTCAACGCCACCCTGGTCGCCGCGGTCGTGCAGATCGGCGTGATCGTCTACTTCGGGCGCCTGGCCGAGAAGCTCGGACCCGGGCGCGTCACCATGTGGGGCGGTATCGCCACGGCGGTGATCGCGTTCCCGGTGTTCTGGCTGATCGACACGGCATCGCCGGTGCTCGTGGTGCTGGCGGTGGCCGGGGGAGTGGGCTTCCTGTCCATCGCCTACGCGGTCTCCGGTGCGCTGCTCACCGAGCTGTTCCCGGCGAACCTGCGCTACAGCGGCGTCGCGCTGGCCTACAACCTGGCCGGTGCCCTGAGCGGTTTCCTGCCGTTCATCGCGACGGCCCTGCTGGAGAGCGCGGACGGCCGGTCATGGGTCGCCTCAGCACTGTTCCTGGGAATCGCCCTGATCACGGCGGTCGGCGGCTTCTACGGCGAGCGGCTGCGGGTGCGCGACGACGTGGTGGTGCGCTGACACCGCAGGGGGAAACGCGACGGGCGGTGACCGGGCAGCACCCCGGACACCGCCCGTTCCGCCGTCCGGACCCGTTCCGCGCCGAGCACGGGGAGCCCGCGGGCGCCCCGCCGCACGATGACGGGGGCGGCCGCCCTTCCCGGCGAGGGGGCTCCCCGTCCGCGTCCGTGCTCGGCACCCGGACGCGGCGAGGGGCCCGCGCGACGTGCGCGGACCCCTCGGCGCCCTCCGGCTCAACGGCCGGGCGGTGCGCTCACACGCGTCCGGGCGTGTAGGACCCGTCGGAGGCCAGTTCGCCCGCGCCGAGCCGCCGGACCACGTCGGTGAGCACCGCCAGGCCCGCGACCAGGTCGGCGTCCTCTGTGTACTCGCCCTCGTTGTGGGACACGCCCCCGACCGAGGGCACGAAGAGCATGACCGTGGGTACGCGCTCCTTCATGTTGATCGAGTCGTGCCCGGCCACGGTCATGACCTCGTCGCTGCTCAGCCCCAGGCTCCGGGCGCTGGCGCGGGCCAGGGCCACGCCTTCGGGCTGGTAGGGGTTGACGCCCCAGGCGTGGGAGAGGGTCTGCTCCACTGTGACGGAGGCCGCCGCCTCGATACGGGCGACCTGCTCCTGGAGCAGCCGGTCGGCCTCGGCGAGCACCTCCTCGTCGTGCGAGCGCAGGTCGAGCAGCAGCTCGGCGCGCGAGGGCACCACCACCGGCGAGTTCGGGTAGACGTCGAGCTGTCCCACGGCCGTGTGCAGGACCCCGGGGAACCGGTCGGCCAGCTCGCGCGCGGCCACGACCAGCATGGAGGCGCCCACGAGCGCGTCGCGGCGGTCGGCCATCACGGTCGCCCCCGAGTGCGCCTGCTCCCCGTGGACGGTGACCGCGTACTTGCGCGCGGCCCAGCTCGCGCTGACCAGGCCGATCGTGGTCGAGGACTCCTCCAGGACGCGTCCCTGCTCGACGTGGATCTCGGCGCAGAAGGCCGCCTCGGGCCCGTCGCCCCCGCCGAGGAAGCCCGTCGGGGCCAGGGCCTCGGCCACAGTGACCCCGTCCGCGTCGCGCGCGGCCAGCGCCGTCTCCAGGGGGAGCGCGCCGGTGTAGACGGCGCTGCCCATCATGGAGGGCGTGAAGCGCGAGCCCTCCTCGTTGAACCAGTTCACGACGGCGAGGTTGTACACGGGAGCGGGGGCTCCGGCGGCGGCGTCCTGCTCGGCGGTCCGGAAGACCGCGTGGGCGGCGGCCAGCACGCCGTAGGCCCCGTCGTAGCGACCCGCGGTGGGCTGGGAGTCCATGTGCGAGCCGACGACCACGTAGGGGGCGCCCGGCACCCGATCCAGCAGGCCGAACTGGTTGCCGACGCGGTCGTAGACCACCCGCAGCCCGCGCTCGGTCAGCAGCCCCTCCAGCCACCGCCGCTGGGCGATGTCGGGCCCGGTGGCGGCCTGCCGGTCGACGCCCCCCGACGGCGTGGCGCCGAAGGCGCTCATGGCCCGGAAGTCCTCCAGGAAGCGGGCGTCGGCGGATGCCGCGTCCTGTGACATGCCCTGTTCGTGTGCGGTCATGGCGGTGTTCCTCTCGGAGAACGTCGGGTCGCGGGGGCCGGGCGTGGGCCACGTCCATCCTCGCCACGCGCCCCGAGCCGCTCAATCGTCATCCACACAAGATTCCCCGGGGGTGCTGTGCATGTGCACATAGACTCGGTGCCGGACGCTGAGCGCGGGTGCCGAACGCCGGGCGCCGCACGCTGAGCCCCGGACACCGGAAGCCGTCGAGACGCACGAAGGGAGGCGGCCGTGACCGACCCCGCGGAGCAGGCCCCGCCCGCCGACGAGCCCCGCTCCTGGGCGGGCGTGGTCGAACTGCTGGCCGAGGACCGGGAGAACCTCGTCGAGGACTTCCTCCAGCGCCTGTCGGCCCTGGGCAACTACACCGACGGCATGGTCCCCGACTCCGACCTGCGCCAGAGCGCCACGGAGACCTTCGACATGCTCACCCGGCGGATCGCCGGGGTGCCCCTGCCCGACCACCTGCGCGACCTCTCCACCCGCCTGGGCGTGCGCCGGGCCCGCCAGGGCGTGGCGCGCGAGCACCTGCTGGAGGCGGTCCGGCTCGACTTCCGCGTGCTCTGGGCGGGGCTGGTGCGTGCGGGCGGGCCCGGGTCCTCGCAGATCCTCGTGCTGCACGCCGAGGAGATCCTCACCACGGTCGAGCAGTACATCAGCGACGTGCAGGCCGCCTTCCTGGAGGAGCGGGCCGCGCTGGAACGCGACTCCCGGGCGGCGGCGGCCCAGGCCTTCTCCCGTCTGCTCAACTCCGGGGACCGGGCCGCCGCCGTGGCCTCCGAGGTGGCGGGCACCCTGGGGCTCCCCGAGCACGGGACCTTCGACGTGGCCTTCGTCGTGCCGCCCCCGGAGCGGGAGCAGCGGCCCGCGGCCCGGGTCCGCGAACGCGGCGGCGGGCTGGCCTGGGAGTTCGACGACGGCGTCGCCCTGGTGCGCGAGACCGCCCGGACGCCGTGGCCGGACCCGCCCCCGGGGGCCTCGGGGGGACTGGTCGCGCGGGTGCGGGGGCTGGCGGCGGTCCCGGCCTCCGTCGAGGCGGCCCGCGTCCTGTCCGGCTACGCCGCGCCCGGCGGGTTCGTGCGCGAGGAGGACGTCTGGTCCGCCATCGCCCACGACCAGCTTCGGGGCCTGATCCCCGGTTTCGGACGCGACCGGGTGGAGCGCTTCGAGCGGCTGGACGGGGACAGCCGGGCGCGGCTGCTGGAGACGCTGGCCCACTACGCCGCGACCGGGTCGGTCAAGGCCACCGCCGAGGCCCTGTACTGCCACCGCAACACGGTGGTCAACCGGCTCCAGGCCTTCCGCGAGACCACCGGCCTGGACCTGACCGTCCCGGCCGAGGCGGCCCGTGCCCTGGTGCTGTTCTCGGGGCGTTAGCGCGCGGATCGGCCGCGCACAGAGCAAGTGCGGCCCGGGAGGGGTTCCGGGCCGCACGCGGGACCTCCGTGCTCTGACGCTCGCTGGGGGGGTCTTCCGAGGAAGGCGTGTGGGGACGCCGTTACTTCACGCTCACCGCCGTGAAGACCTCGGCCTTGTCTCCGTCCTCCTCCACGGTCTTTCCGGTGGAGGCGAAGTCGAAGGAGGCGTCCTCACGCTTGAACCGGTAGCTCTTCTGTGGGGAGGCCACCTTGGTGAAGGTCCCGTCGAGGTCGCGGATGCCGACGAAATCGACGGTGTCGGGCACGATCAGCTTGATGCGCTTCATGCTCGGCTGGATGATCCGCATGCTTCCTCTTTCTTTCTCGGTACTCCTCCTGTGTGACGGCAGCACTCTCCGTCTGGTGTCCGGGTCATTCCCCATAACGGAACGATAAAAATCAGGACAGCGATTTTCGTGTGTCCCGTGTCGCTTCGGCGGTGTGCGACGAATCCGGGCGAACGTGTCGAAAGGAGTGTGCGAACTGCGGGAACGCCCTCTGGATGCCGGTGCGGGGCCGAGCCCCGAATCGGGCGATCTGCCCAGGGCCAAAAAGGGTTTTCTTTGCCGACCGAAACCCTCCAGGGAGGGCGTCCGCCGCGTATGGTCCCTCAGCCGCCCGTGTTGAGCCACCAGACGGAGAGGTTGAGCGCGGTCGCGAACACAGTCCAGGCCCAGTAGGGCACCAGCAGTGCCGCCGCCCAACGGGACCGGCGGGCGAACAGCACGATGGTCGCCGTCAGCGCCACCACCAGCAGGCAGATGTCGACCAGGGCCACCCCGCGCAGACCGGCGGCGAAGAACAGCGGCGTCCACGCCGCGTTCAGCGCGAGCTGGACGAAGTAGAGCGTCAGCTCGGTCCGGGCGCCGCGCCAGCCGTGGCGGCGCCAGACCAGCCAGCCCGACACGGCGATCATGGCGTACAGCGTGGTCCACACCGGGCCGAACACCCAGGAGGGCGGGGCCCACGAGGGTTGGCGCAGGGCGGCGTACTCCGCGGCGGTGCTGGTACTGGAGAGCACCCCGACGAGCGCGGCGGCGGTGACGGCGGCGGCGAAGCCGACCAGGCCCAGCAGGGACGCGCGGGTGGAGGGGGTGTGCGAGGCGGCTGCGGCGGTCATGGCTTCTCCCCGGGGTCGGCGGTCGGCTTCTGGTCGGTGCGGGTGCCCGGTCCGCGACCGTGTGCCTGTACCGCTACCTCCATCTTTCCCTCATTAAACAAGTATCTTGGAAAGCGTGAAGAAAAAGAACCGGAAACGCGGCCGCGCCGCGAGGGCGCTGGGGATCGCCGCGCTCGCCCTGACGCTTCTGCTCGTCCTCGCCGCCGGGGGCTTCGTGGTCTGGGCGCTCAACCCCTACCAGGCGCAACCGCGGGCGCTGGGCGAGGCCGTCGCCGCCCCCGGCGTCGAGGTCGACGTGACCGACGACGCCGTGGTCGTCAGCTCCACCCACGCCCCGCCCGAGGCCGGGGTCGTCTTCTACCCGGGCGCGCGCGTCGCACCCGAGGCCTACGCCGCGCCCTGGGCGCTGGTCGCCGCCGACACCGCCGTGCGGGTGGTCATCCCGAGGATGCCGCTGAACTTCGCGGTGTTCGACACCGACCGAGCCGACCGCGCCATCGCCGACCACGGCGACGGAGTCGACGCGTGGTACGTGGGCGGGCACTCGCTGGGAGGCGCGATGGCCGCCTCCCACCTCGGCGGGCGCACGGACGACACGGTCGTCGGACTGGTCCTGTGGGGCTCCTACGCCACGGAGGGCGCGGGCCTGGCCGCACGCGAGGACCTCGCCGTCATCTCGGTCTCGGGCGGCTGCGACGGCCTGTCCGATCCGGCGACGGTCGAGGAGAACCGCCCGAACCTGCCGTCCGACGCGCAAACGCACCAGGTCCAGGGGATGAACCACGCCCAGTTCGGCGCCTACGGGGAGCAGTCGGGGGACCTGCCCGCCGACATCGGCGACGCCGAGGCCCACCGCCGCCTCGCCGAGGTGACGGGAGGCTTCCTGGACCGGTAGGCCCGCATGTGCCAGGAGCCCGTACCCCCGAGGCGGTACGGACTCCTGGCACGAGGGGGATACCGGCCTCACGCGGCGGCGGAGCGGGAGCCGCGCACCAGCACCACGGCGGCCAACAGGGCGTCCTCCGCCTCGTCCAGCGCGGCCTGGACGTGGTGTCCGTCCGGAGCCGAGTGCACCGCGATGAGCGCGTGCGCCGCGCACATCGCAGCCTCGGCCGCAGCACCCGGACGTGAGGGGTCCGGGTCGGTCGCCCACTGCCAGTCGCTGACGGTCCGCTCCATCCTGCGGTACAGCAGGGCCTGACCCATCTCCCGGTCCTGTACCGCGTGGGCCCACGCGTTCGGCGCTCCCTCGGCGGGGCGCACCGAATCCGGGCCGGCCTGGATCTCCGCCGCGGCGATCAGGCTCTGCGCGAGCGCGGGCGCGTCCTCCTCGTGCGCGCCGCCGCTGCGGTGCATGGGATCGAACACGGGAGGGAGTCCCAGAGCGGTCAGTGCGCGCACGATCGGTCCGGGGTCGCCGATACCCTGCGTCATCTCAACCTCCGGCTGTCTGCTTCGGCACATCTCCAGCCCTCTACCCAGTCATCGGCTACTTCCCGAACGCATTCCCAGCGTTTTCGTCGAAAAACTCCGAGGAGCGCTACGGAGGTGCAACGACACAGCCCCGGGCCGGGTTCCTACCGTCCGTCGCGAATCACGCGGGTTCCGGTGGTGCCGGGCCCCCACCCGAGCCGTCCCCGGGCAGCGGAGACCATGGGCGGGGAAGGCCCACCCGGTGAGGAACCCGCCCAGGGCCGAGGTCAGCTCCTCGGCGACGTGGTGACCCGAGTCGATGCCGCCACGGGACAGCGGACGCGGTCGGCCTCCGCGTCGCCGATCGGGGCGTGCTGGTAGGTGAAGCCCTCGAAGACCGCCCCGGTATCCCCGCCGCCGCACCGCCGGTACGGGGCCCGACGCGGGCAGGGGCGGGGCGGAGAAAGGACCGCCGTGGCGGAGAGAAGGGTCCGCCCGGCCGGGCGGACCGCTCAGTCCTCGGCGTTGATCCTCGCGACGAGCGCTTCGAGGTCGTCCAGCCCCGTCGGGCCGAAGCTCGCCAGGCGGCGGATCGGGATCGAGGCCATCATCCGCGCCATGTCCGTACCCATGGCGTTGTCGGAGCCCTCGGCCGCCGCCGGAAGTGTGAAGGCCCGGGCGAGGAGGGCCGCCGCCCCGGGGTCGTCCATGACCTCGCCCAGCGTGGAGTCGAGCGTCACCGGAAGGCGCAGCGCGTCGCCCTCGACGGAGATCGCCGCCGTGGCCCGCAGGTCGCGGCTCGAAGCGCCCGCCGACACCACGTACTCGCCGCCCTCGACCACCCATCGGTCGGCCCGCACCTCCCAGTAAGCCAGGTCCTCGCGCGGCAGCAGGACGCTGACGCGCTCGCTGCGGCCGGGCTCCAGGGTCACGCCCGTGAAGCCCTTCAGCTCACGCGGCGCCCGCGACACGGCCGAGTCGGGCTTGGCGACGTAGAACTGCACGACCTCGCGTCCGGTCCGGTCCCCGGTGTTGGTCACGGTCAGGCGCGCGGTGATCCCGGCGCCGTCCTGCTCCAGTTCGATGTCGGAGTAGGCGAAGCTCGTGTACGACAGGCCGTGCCCGAAGGGGAAGGCCACCTCCATGTCGCGGGCGTCGTACCAGCGGTAGCCCACGTACAGGCCCTCGCCGTAGAGCGCGGCGGAGTTCTCCCCGGGGAAGTTGAGGTAGGCGGGGGTGTCCTGCAACCGGACCGGTACCGTCTCGCCGAGCCGCCCGGACGGGTTGACCCGGCCGAACAGCACGTCGGCGACCGCGCCGCCGCCCGCCTGGCCCAAGAGGGCACCGTCCAGGACCGCGGGGGCCAGTTCGGCGACCGGGGTGAGCCGCAGCACGCCGCCGTGGGAGAGCACCACGACAGTGCGGGGCTGCGCCCGCGCGACGGCCGCGAGCAGGTCGAGCTGTTCGGCGGGGAGTTCGATGTGCTCCCGGTCGAAGCCCTCGGACTCCTGGTGCTCGGCCAGGCCCAGGAAGACCACGGCGGTGTCAGCGCCGGTCGCGGCGCGCACCGCCTCCTCGCGCAGCTCCGCGGTGCGGCCACGCTCCGCGTCGCCCCGCGCGTCGGCGGCGTACCCGGCGGCGAAGGCGACCGCGCCGGAACCGGCCAGGGCGCGGATCTCCTCCAGCGGGACGTCCACGCGCGTGGGGTTCACGTGGGAGCTGCCGCCGCCCTGGTAGCGCGGGTTGCGGGCGAAGTCGCCGATCACCGCGACGGACCCGCCCGGCGCGAGCGGCAGGAGCGCGCCGTCGTTCTTGAGCAGGACGACGCACCGCGCGGCCACCTCGCGGGCGAGGGCGTGGTGGGCCCCGACCTCCCGTGCGCCGACCTCGGGGGTGAGTGCGGAGTCCGCCGCGCGTTCCCGGCGGGAGCCGCGCGCCCTGGCGGCCAGTGCGGCCACGCGGGAGGCGGCCGCGTCCACGTCCTGCGCCGAGCAGGCCCCGTCCTCCACGGCCGCGAGGAGCCGCGCGTCGCTCGCGCCGCCGTCGCCGGGCATCTCCAGGTCCAGCCCGGCGGCGACCGCGGCGGGCCGGTCCCGCACCGCGCCCCAGTCGCTCACGACCACGCCGTCGAAGCCCCACTCCTGGCGCAGCACCGTGGTGAGCAGCCAGTGGTTCTCCGAGGCGTAGACGCCGTTGATTCGGTTGTAGGAGCACATCACGGTCCACGGGGCGGACGTGCGCACGACCTTCTGGAAGGCGCGCAGGTAGATCTCACGCAGCGTGCGCGGGTCGACGTCGGAGCTGGAGCGCATCCGGTCGTGCTCGGCGTTGTTGGCGGCGAAGTGCTTGAGCGAGGCGCCCACGCCGGTGCTCTGGAGGCCGCTCACCCAGGCGCCGCCCAGGACGCCGGTGAGGACGGGGTCCTCGGAGAAGTACTCGAAGTTGCGCCCGCCGCGCGGGTCGCGCTTGATGTTGATCCCCGGGCCCAGGAGCACGTCCACACCCAGCGCCCCGGCCTCGGCGCCCAGGGCCGCGCCCACCCGTGCGACCAGGTCGGGGTCCCAGCTCTGGGACAGGCCGACGGCGGGCGGGAAGCAGGTCGCGGGCAGGCTCTCGGACAGGCCCAGGTGGTCGGTGGCGCCGGCCTGCCGGCGCACGCCGTGCGGCCCGTCGGTGAGCACGAGCGAGGGGACGTCCCCCACGGCCTTGGTCGTCCAGAAGTCGGCGCCGCTGCTCAGTGATGCCTTCTCCGCCGGTGTGAGCCCGCTGAGGTCGGTCGGGTCGTGGGTCATGGCTGCTCGCTCCTGTCCGGGGGAACGCGGGTCGGTAGGGCGTCCGCGCGAAAACAGTACGTCATGCGGTTTTCGAGCGGCAAGTGCTACAGTCGCGCCATGGCACGACGAGGCTCCTACGCGAAGGGCTTGGCCAAGCGCGGGGAGATCCTCGACGCGGCGCTCGCCGTCATCGGACGCGACGGGTACAGCCGCGCGACGGTGCGCGAGATCGCCGACGCCGTCGGACTCAGCCAGAACGGCCTGCTGCACCACTTCGGGAGCAAGGAACGGCTCTTCGTCGAGGTGCTGCGCCACCGCGACGAACTCGACCGGCTGGCCTACGGGGAGGGCGCCGACCGGGGTTCCGGGGCCGGTGTCCGGCGCCCCGACGGCGCCGGGGAAAGCCCCGACGGCGCCGAACGCGGTCCTGGCGCCGCCGGACGCCCCGACATCGCCGATTCGCTGGTGCGGCTGGTCCGGCACAACGCCGGGGTGCCCGGCCTCGTGCAGCTTTACTCGCGCCTGTCCGCGGAGGCCGCCGAGGAGGGGCACCCCGCCCACGGCTTCTTCCGGGAGCGCTACGCCACGGCCCGCGGGATCATCGCGGAGGAGATCCGGCGCCTCCAGGCGCGGGGGCGGTCCTCCGCAGAGCAGGACGCCGACCGCCTGGCGGTGCTGGCCGTGGCCCTCATGGACGGCCTCCAGGCGCAGTGGTCCTACGACTCCGGCGTGGACATGGCCGACCACATGGCCCACTTCCTCGGCCTCGTCGGCCTGCGGGCCGCCGGGCCGGACCCGGCGAGTGAGGAGCGGGTTCCCGGGGGCGCGGCCCCCGACGGCCCGGTTCCCGGGGGCTCCGCCGCCGAGGGGTGACGCCGGGCCCGGGCCCCGCCGGTTCGGGGTCGGGAGTCCGCCCGCGGGAGCCGGGGGCGGCTCCGCCCGGTGCGCGGGCGGGCTGTGGCGCCACGGGAGCGGTGCCGACCGGTCTCCGGTCGGGCTTCGACCGTCCGCCTGTGGCGGGTGCCGGGTGCTCGGTGGCGGGGCCTGTTCGGTCGCGGGGGCCGGGTCGGGGCGCCGTGAGCCGGGATGGACGCACCCCCGTGAACGTGCCCCAAGACGCCATGACCTCCGCCGAGGCGGCTTCCGCGATGCGCGTACCCGGCCCGGTCGGGCGACGGTTCCGGCGAGGTCCAGGTGCCGGATTCCGGTGTAGTTAGGGAGGTTTTGAGGTGGTACGGGCGCGACCGTGGTACGGTTATGAAAATCATTTCCATGCAGTCTGTGTCACATGACCGGAGGCCCGTGACGTGTCTGGAGGCAGGCGACGGCGCCCGGCGCCGGGGGCGGCGGGCACGCCGTTCACCGTGAGGACCGACCGGGCGGCGGTCTGAGATGCCCCGGGTGTCCCAGTACGACGACGTCGTCCTCAAGGCCCTGGGGCGGAGCACGCGCTTCCGCAGCTGCCAGGAGATACACCTCGCCCTCTCCGGAGGGCGCTCCCGTGCCCGCAGGCCGCCCAGCCTGTCCACCGTCTACCGCACGCTCCACCGGCTGGCGGAGGAGGGCGTCCTCGACACCCTCCACTCGCCCGAGGGGGAGCGCCTCTACCGGCTGTGCAGGACCTCCTCCCGTCACCACCACCTGCTGTGCCGGGTCTGCGGGCGGGTGGAGGACATCGCGCAGGCGGACGAGCTGGGGAGCGTCGTCGAACGCATCCGCGAGGACAGCGGTTACGGCTCCCTGGACTACTCCTTCGAGCTGTCGGGCGTGTGTCCGGGCTGCACCTAGGCAGCGCTTGCCGGGCCCGCGCTTTCGGCCCCGCGCTTCGGTCCGCGCCCGGGTGCCCGCACCCCCGCACCACCCACGCGTGCGGGGGCGGCGCGGGAAACGGATCCCGGTCGGGAGCGGTGCGCCGGCCGCGGACCGCCGGGACCCGCTGCCGTGTTCCATGAGAGGAGGGTCGTGTCCACGACCCGTTCTGCACAAGACCCCGGTGTGGCCCTGGTGACCGGGGCCGCCGGGGGCATCGGCTCCGCCGTCGTCCGGGGGATGGCCGAACAGGGCTTCCGCGTCGCGGCCCTGGACGTGGCCGGGGAGGGGGCCCGCGCTCTGGCCGCGGAACTCACCGACCGGGGCCACCGCGTCCGCGACTACGCGGTGGACGTCACCGACGAGGACTCCGTCGAGCGGGCCGTGGCCTCGGTCGAGGAGGAGTTGGGCGCCGTCACCGCCGCGGTCAACGTCGCCGGCGTGCTGCGCTGGGGCGCGGTCACTGGCTTCCCCTCCCGGGTGTGGCGGGAGGTCTTCAACGTCAACACCCTCGGCGTCTTCCACGTCTCCCGCGCCGCGGCCCGCGTCATGGTCCCGCGCGGCGCCGGGAGCATCGTCACCGTCAGCTCCGACGCGGCCGCGGTGCCCAGGGCCGCCATGGCCGCCTACGCCGCGTCCAAGGCCGCCGCGACCCACTTCACGCTGTGCCTGGGCCTGGAGTTGGGGCCCCACGGGATCCGCTGCAACGTCGTCTCGCCGGGATCGACCGACACCCCGATGCGCCGCCAACTGTGGGAGGACGGGCCCTCCTCCCCGGAGGCCGAGCCAGGCAACGACCCCTCGGCGTTCCGCCCGGGCGTCCCGCTGGGCCGGGTGGCGCTGCCCGGGGACGTCGCGGAGGCCGTCGTCTTCCTGGCCTCGCCGCGCGCCCGGCACGTCACCCTGCACGACCTGCGCGTGGACGGAGGAGCGAGCCTTGGCGCCTGAACCCCTGGGAAGCCTGCCCGGCCCCTTCGTCCTGTCCACCCCCGACCACACGCTGACGGCCCTCGGCGCGCCGGGGCGCTCGCGCCCCCTGCCCGGCGGAAGCTCGGACCTCGCCAAGGAGGCCGAGGCCGCCCTGCGCGATGCCCGCGCCGCCGGGTGGGACGCCCCCCGGGTCGTGGGCGCCCTGCCCTTCCGGAGGGGCGCCCCGGCCTCGCTCATGGTGGCGGACGTCGTCCGCACCGGCCCGCGCCCGTGGGGTGCTCCTGGCGGGGACTCCCGGCGCGGGCCGCTCTTGCGCGACCGCTCTCCGCTCACCTCGGGGGGTCCCCCTTCCGGTCGGAGGTCCCGCCTGGACTCACCGCGGCTCCCGGGCGGAGGCTCTCTACTCCAA
>NZ_LEKI01000106.1:0-20800 GCF_001029525.1 Nocardiopsis sp. RV163
TCCGCACCTCCTCCCGCGCCTCCGCGCGCACCCTCACCAGCGCCTTCATCGCCGAACGCGACTCGGTCGACGGTGGCGACAGCTTCCTCGCCGAGGCGGAGCTGACCGTCATGTCCATGACCGACCGCAAGACGCGGGACCGGCTGCGCGACGTCATCCGCCTGCTGCGCGAGCGGGCCCTGCCGGAGATCGAGGAGCTCAGCGGGGTCAGGTCCGAGCGCTCCCGCCAGTTGCTGTGCGACCACGCCCTGGAGGTGCTCGGCGCGCACCTGCGCTCCGAGAAGCTGCCCGAGGTGCCCGCCGCGGTCCGCAAGATGCTGTCCGTGGAGGAGGAGGCCCTGAGCATCCACTCCGGCGAGACCCCGCGTCCCGCCGAGCCCATCGCCAAGAGCGCGGTCACCCCGCGTCCCCGGCACACCGGCGCCAAGACCGCGGCCCCGGCCCGCAAGCCCGCCAAGAGCGCGGCCAAGACCCCCGCCAAGCCCGCTGCCAAGGGGGGGCGCTCCTCCTCCGCGGCCGCGGAGGAGCCCGCCAAGGAGAGCGCCTTCTGGGACGACTGACCGGGTCCCGCTCGGCTGACCGCCCGCTGTCCCCGCTCCGAGGGGCGCGGGCGGTCCGTGTCTGCCCCGACGACGACCGGACACAGGCGTTTCAAGCGGACAAGCCGGGGAAAACCAGGCGGACGGACTCCAGGAGACGACCACGGGGGCTGAGGAATTGTGCGGCGCAATTGCGGTCAGGCCCCTCGCCCGGGGACAACCCGCGCGCGCGGACAGGAAGAACTTGACCTAGGATCTCTGCCACGCACACGTTTTCGTGCCCTGGGCCGCACCCGCTTCCCGGTGCTGCCCGTGCCCCGTGGGCCGCCCCCGAATCCCCAGGAGGCCCCGGATCCGGCGACCGCCCGCCGCTGACGTTCCGCGCGTTCCCAGACCTCCCCCGCACTCGGACGCGTGTCCCTCCGGCCCGGCGTCCGACCACTGGCACGTCCCGCCGTCCGAACTCACCGAGATTGCACGATGCCCGCTGACGAGAATCCCTCTGCCTCCGGCAGGGACCACACACCAGACGACAGGCCCGCTGACGGCTCCGCACCCGGCTCAGGGCCAGCGAACACCAGCGGCGACGCGGCCGGTGGGGACACCACCGCGCCCGAAACCGGGGCTGACGGGACCGACCGGGCCTACGGGTCGGACGACACCGAGGGGGCGGAGGAGGCCGGAAAGGCTGAAGAAGCCCCCGAAACAGTTGTGAATTCAGACACTGACAGTGCCCAGGAGGCTCAGCAGGCCGACGAGCCCGCCGGTACCGAAGAGGCTGCCGGGGTTGGCGACCTGCAGAAGCCCACCGGTGCCGAAGGGACGTCCGGGACCGGGGAGACCGCCGAGGAGCAGGCGGCTGGATCTACCGCCGAGACCACTGATGTCGCGGGGGCCGATGAGGCAGCAGGGGCTACCGAGACCACAGGAGACTCTGAGAACTCCGAAACCGTAGGGACCGCTGAGCACGGCGCCGCCGCTGAAGGTGGCACCGCTGAAGGTGGCACCGCCGCCGCGTCCGAGGGGACCGCCGCGACCCCGGAAACCGCTGAGCGCAGTGGGACCGCTGAGCCAGGTGGGGCTGCCGGAACCGGCCCCACCGCTGGAACCGCCGGAGCCGCTACGGGCGCGGACGCCCCGGCCGTCCGCACGAAGCGCCGCCGGACCGGCAGGATCCTGGTGTGGGTCGCCGCGAGCCTGGTCCTCGTCCTGGCCGCCGGGGCCGGCACCGCCTACGGCTACTACCGTTCGCTGCGCTCGGACATGGTCCAGTACGACATCGACGGGCTGCTCAAGGAGGAGGACCGGCCCGAGAGGATCAACGACTCCGTCAACATCCTCTTCATGGGCACCGACGGCTACGAGGAGGGAAGCACCGCCTACTCGACGGAGTTCGAGGGCGAGCGTTCGGACTCGGTCATGCTGGCGCACATCTCGCCCGAGAGCCGGGTGTCGGTGATCAGCTTCCCCCGCGATTCCCTGGTGGCCCTGCCCGAGTGCGACCCGTACGGCGACACCGAGGGCACGTCCGGCTACTTCGGCATGATCAACGCCGCGATGTACCACGGCGGACCGCCCTGCGTGGTCCGCACCATCGAGTCGCTGAGCGACGTCCGCGTCGACCACTTCGTGCACCTGAGCTTCATGAGCTTCCGGGACGTGGTGGACGCCATCGGCGGAGTGGACATGTGCATCCCCGAGCCGATGGAGGACCGCCGGTCCAAGCTCGACCTCGACGCGGGCGAGCAGACTCTGGACGGCGACGAGGCGCTGTCGTTCGTCCGCGCACGCTACGAGATCGGCGACGGCGGCGACATCGGCCGCATCGACCGCCAGCAGATGTTCCTCGCGGCTCTGGCCGACCAGGTGACCAGGAACGACGTGATCACCGACCCGGGCAGGCTCAACGCCGTCCTGCGCGCGGTGGCCGAGCACAGCGCCACCGACAGCGCCCTCACGTTCGACCGGATGCTGTCGATCGCCGTGACCCTGGCGGACGTGGAGCTGACCGACATCGAGTTCCACACGGTGCCCTGGTACCAGGCGCCCTCCAACCCCAACCGGGTCCTGTGGTACGAGGACCAGGCCGAGGAGCTGTTCACCGCCGTGCGCGAGGACCGGCCCCTGCCCCTCACGATGGCCGACGAGGCCCCCGTTCCCCAGGACCCGCCCGGGGCCTCGCCCTCCCCGGCGGACGAGGACGTCGCGGACGCCTCCCCGGAGGAGGACCCCGCCCGTCCGGGCGTGGGGCGCGACGCCACCTCCAACCCGTGCTCCGACGGCCTGGGCTACGGCACCGGCGACGAGCTGGAGTAAGACGCCGCGGAGGGGCTTTCGGGACTCCTGGAGCCCTCCGGGATCCCAGTGGCCCCTCCGCCGTTCTTTCCGTGCCTTCCGGAACGCCGAGGGCCCCGGGACCGGTACGACTCTCCGTACCGGCCCCGGGGCCCCTTCCGTGTTCCCGGGGGCTCCGGGCACGAAGGACCGCGGTTCCGGTCCCCCCGGTCCGGAACCGCGGTAGGGCCTCGGGCGGCGGAGACTCCGCCCCCCGCCGGTACGCGCCTGGAACCCCCACAGTTCCGTTAGGCGCCCCTCAGCGGAGGTGGTCCCGCTCACCGCCCGAGGCTCGTGCGCCCGCCACGACCGGCGGGCGCACGTTCCAGGGAGGTCAGGCGATGCTGTCGGGCAGCAGGTTCAGGTGGCTGGTGTCCACCTGGGGCCGCCCCAGGTCGGGCATGCCGTCCACACCCACCAGGTCGTTGCCCACGAAGTCGCCGGAGGGGTCGAGCTGCGTCGTGCGGACGGCGTCGACGGCGAGGTCGGCCACGTCCGAGACCTCGGGAGCGGCGGCCATGGGCAGGGTGCCCTCGGGTACGGGCAGCAGGTCGGCCGAGGCGTCGGCGACGGTCTCGGGCAGCGACGCGGTGCTCGCGGACATGGGCAGCTTCACGTCGTCGGACAGCACCAAGTCGGAGACCAGGTCGGCGGCGCCGCCGGTCAGGTCGGTGTTCTGACCGTTGATGGGGCCGGTGGGGGCGTCCGCGGCGGCCAGGGGAAGGGTGTCCCCGGACGCGGGCAGGGTGGTGTCCAGGCCGCTCAGGTCGGTACCGACCTCGTGCGTGCCCCGCTCGACCGACGAGCCCAGCTTGTCGAGGCCGTTGCCGACCGTCTCCCTGGCGTCCTCCAGGGGCAGGGAGGACTCCGGGTGCGACAGCGGCAGGGTGCCGCCGCCCGCGCCGCCCCCGACACCGCCGAGCAGCCCGCCAAGGATGTCCGAACCGCCCAACCCGGTGGAACCGCCGCCCAGCAGACCGGACAGCGCGTCACCCGAAACCGGACCCGAGGCCAGCGGCTCCGTCGAGGCGTGGCTCAGCGGCAGGGTGCCGCCGGTGTCCAGGCCTACGCCTTCGAGCAGGTCGGTCCCGCCCAGCAGGGTGGACAGCGGGTCGCCCGATACCGGACCCGAGGCCAGCGGCTCCGTCGAGGCGTGGCTCAGCGGCAGGGTGCCGCCGCCCCCGACACCGCCGAGCAGCCCGCCCAGGATGTCCGAACCGCCCGACCCGGTGGAACCGCCGCCCAGCAGACCGGACAGCGCGTCACCCGAAACCGGGCTCCCGGTACCCGACAGGGGCAGCGTCTCGCTGACGGTGTCCAGCTCCAGCGGCCCGACGTTGGTGGCGTTCTCCTCTCCCGCCCGGATCGGCGTGTCGGTGGAGACGGCGTTTCCGGCGACCGGGCCGAGGGGCTGCTCCTGGGCGGACTGGTGCCGCACGTCGGGCTGGGCGGAGATCTGGCCGGGCTCGACCTTGACCAGCTCGCCCAGGGGCGTGGAGACGCCCTCAGTCAGCGGCGCCGGAACCTGGCTGCCCAGGTCGTTCAGCGCGAGCCTGTCCGTGGCGCCGCCGAGGGCGTCGGCACCGGCGATCCCGGCGCCGAGGGCGACGAAACCCGCGGTGCTGGCGGCCACCAGCAGGGTCCTGGCAGAGGTGCGGGCGGTGTTGAACATGTCGTGTGTCCTTCCGGAATGTGGTCTGTGGCTCTCGCGTGGACGGCGTTCGTGTGCGCTTCCCGCCGTCCGACGGCTCCGCTCCCCTGGCCGGGGGGAGGGTTCCGTTCGGGTCCGGGCTTTCCGGTGGGAGAGCCACCCGCGCCTGGAGGGAGCGGTGCGGCTCTACCGGTCATCAGTCGTGGATCTGGCTGGCCACTGACTGACGTGAACCCCGCCGTCGGGGTGCGCGGCTCACGTCAACCCCCAGAGGAGTCCGGTTCCTCACCCACCGTGACCGGTCGGAGGCGCTGCGGCTCTGGGAAGGGGCGTGCCAGGAGGGGTCGCTGGGCGACCTGGCTGGAAGGAGACCGCTAGTCGGGCGAGAAGGTCGGCTCGTCCGCGGACTCGGCGGGGACCGCGAGCAGGACGTGCCGGGCGGCCTGGAGCTGGCCGGGCGCCGGTGCCGGGGCACCGGTGGTGGGCAGGTAGCCCGCGACGGCGGGAATCCCGCCGGGAGCGCCCTGGGCGGAGCCCGAGGCGGAGCCGCCCGGCCCGGAGTGCGCGGCGACCGGATCGGAGACCAGCCGCGCCGGAGCGTTCTCCGCGGCCGGGTCGGCGTGCGCCCGGACGGCGCCCTCGGTGGCCCCTGGGACGGCCGGGACGAAGTGCGCGACGACCTCGGCGGGTGCGGACGGTACCGCTTCCCCGCTCTCGGCTCCGGTCCGCCCGTCCGTGTCGGCCGGGTCCGCGGACTGCTCGTGCGTCCGCGGCTCGGTGCCGGGGGCGTCGTCCTCGTCGAGGTACTCCCCTGCGGGCTCGGTCACCCCGTGCACGGTGTCGCGGATCTGCCGGGCCACCTCTGGGGTCCCGGACACGTCGCCGCCGGAGACTCCGGCGGACGCGTCGAAGACCATCCGCGTAGTGCTCTCCCCCACAGCGGACACGGCGCCGACCAGCGGGGCGTTGATCCCGGCGGTCATGGGGACGGAGGTTCCGGCGTCCGCGGGCGCGGCGTCCGAGCGGTTCCCGGAGTCGGGGCCGCCCGTGTCCGTCCGGGCAGCGGAGCCCTGTACCGAGCCGTCGCGCGCCGCCTCCGGGTGCTCCGCGACCGCCTGCGCGGCGGGTGCCCGCACGGTCGCGGCGACGGAGGCGGCCTGGTGCACGAGGGTGCCGTTCGCCCCCTCCTCCTGCGCCCGCACGGGGTCGGAGGCCGTCAGCCACGCGGTGACCACGAGCCCGGAGACCAGGGCGGCGAGCAGCAGGGCCCGCCGCACCGGCGCGGGAAGCACGGCGGAACGAACGCCGGGGGCGCTCGTGAGACCGTGGACTCCAGACACCGGGGGTTCCTCTCCACCGTGGGGCGCGGACCGACACGCGGGGGCGGTCGGGGCCGGTCGCGCCGCGGCGAGCGGCGGCTCCCAGCCGTGGGACGGGAGGTCACAGGGGCCTCGTCGCGTCCGCTGATCGCGACGTTAGCATGAATTAGACGACCGGAACCCCGAATCCACAGGAATTCCCGCCCATCCGGAACCGGCCCCTGAACAGCAAGATGTGGCAAACCAGGGAAAAACCAACGACAATTCAACTATTACGCCTGAGGAAACGCGCATTGCCACAACGCCGACCGGCTCTGCGGAGGTTGACGGACACATGACTGAGATCCCCCAGAGCTCCTCCCTGTCCCCCAACAGCGTCGAAGAACTGCTGGACGAGGTGCACTCGCTGGACCCGCGCATGTCCGCCCACGGCAGGGTGCACTCGCTGCTCCAGGCCGTCCTGGCCATCGGCGGTGACCTCGATCTGGCGACCGTGCTGCGCAGACTGACCGAGGCGGCGGCACAGCTGACCGGTGCCCGGTACGCGGGCCTGGGCGTGATGGACGAGGACGGGGGTTTCAGCGAGTTCATACCCGTGGGCCTGAGTGAGGAGCAGTCCCGGCGCATCGGCGGGTTCCCCCACGGCAAGGGGGTCCTGGGCGTGCCCCTGAACGAACGCGCGTCGCTGCGCCTGGCCGACCTGCGCGAGCACCCCGACTTCGAGGGCTTCCCCGAGGGCCATCCGCACATGGGCAGCTTCCTGGGCGTCCCCATCCAGGTGCGCGACGAGATCTTCGGCAACCTCTACCTCACCGAGAAGGCCCGGGGCGCGGAGTTCGACGAGGACGACGAGGCGGTGGTGACCGCGCTGGCCACGGCCGCGGGCATGGCCATCGAGAACGCGCGCCTGTACGAGGAGGCACGGCTGCGCGAGCGGTGGCTGGCCGCGTCCACCGAGGTCACCACGCGCCTGCTGTCGGGCGCCGACACCTCCGAGGTGCTCGCCCACATGGCCGCGCAGGCCCGGGAGATCGGCGGCGCGGACACGGCCGTGATCATGCTCCCCGACCCCCGCGCCCGGGGCCACCTGTTCGCGGAGATCGCGGACGGGCCCATCGCCCAGGAGATCCTGGGGACGCCGGTGGAGATCCACGGCTCCGCGTGCGGGTGGGTGTACGAGTCGGGAGAGGCCCTGAGCGTCCCCGACCTGAGCCGGGCGAACTGCCCGATGCTCGCCCACCGCGGCTACGCCTCGGGCCTGGTGGTGCCCCTGGGCACCCCGGGGAACACGCGTGGGGTGCTGCTGCTGGGCAAGCTGTCCGACCGCGCCCCGTTCACCGCGGCGGTACGCCGTATGCTGCACGGGTTCTCCGTGCAGGCCGCGGTGGCCCTGGAGCTGGCCGAGGCGCGGCGCGACACCGAGCGCCTGGCGGTGCTGGAGGAACGCGACCGGATCGCCAAGGACCTGCACGACGTGGTGATCCAGCGCCTGTTCGCCTCGGCGATGACGCTGATGAGCACGCTGCGGCTGATCGCCTCGCCCGAGGCCGAGGAGCGGGTGCAGCGGACCATCGACGAGCTCGACGGCACCATCCGCGAGATCCGCTCGACGATCTTCGCGCTCCAGAACCCGCCGAGCCGCAGGGACACTTCGCTGCGCGGACGCATCCTGAAACTGGCCGAGAACACCGCGCACAGCCTGGGATGCCACCCGGGGGTGAGCCTGGACGGGCCGATCGACGCGTCCGTGCCCGACGACATCGGCGAGCAACTGCTCGCCGTGCTGGGCGAGGGGCTGACCAACGTGGCGCGGCACGCGCGGGCGACGGAGGTGCACGTCTCGGTGGCGGTGGAGGAGGCCGCGGACGCCGGGCGCCCCACCACCCTGACCCTGACGGTGACCGACAACGGCGTGGGCCTGCCCGAGCACGGAAGGCGCAGCGGTCTGCGCAACCTGGAGCAGCGGGCCCGGGCGCTGGGCGGCGGTTTCACCGCGCGCGGGAGCGAGGGCGGGGGCACGGTGCTGGTGTGGCGGGTGCCCCTGCGCGACGGCGCCGTGCCGCCCCCGGACAGTTTCTGAGGGGGCCGGGGGCGCGGCCCCGGTTCCGTGCGGGACCGGGGCGGTCGAGACCGCTCGGGCGACCGGTACCGACCGCGGTCAGTACCGGCGGCCGCGCAGTTCGGCGACGAGCACGGCGGCCTGCGTACGGCGCTTGAGGTCCAGCTTGGACAGCAGGGCGGACACGTAGTTCTTGACGGTCTTCTCCGCCAGGTACAGGCGCTCGCCGATCTGCCGGTTGGTCATCCCCTCGCCGATGAGGTCGAGGATCTGCCGCTCCTGCGGGGTCAGCTCGGCCAACGGGTCCGGCTCGGCCTGGGCCCCGCGCAGCCGCTCCAGCATCGCGCCGGTGCTGCCCGAGTCCAGCAGCGAGCCTCCCGAGGCCACCGTGCGGACCGCACCGACCAGGTCGGCGCCGTGGATCTGCTTGAGCACGTACCCGGCCGCTCCGGCCATGACGGCGTCGTACAGGGCGTCCTCGTCGGCGAACGAGGTCAGCATCAGGCAGGCGATCCCGGGATGGTCCGAGCGGATCTCCCGGCACACCTGCACGCCCGACCCGCCCGGCAGCCGCACGTCCAGGACCGCGACGTCGGGCAGCACCACGGGGATCCGAGCCAGCGCCTGCTCGGCCGTCCCGGCCTCGCCGACGACGGTCATGTCGTCCTCGGTCTCCAGCAGGGCGGCCACTCCCCGGCGGACCACCTCGTGGTCGTCCACCAGGAACACCCTGATCCGCTTGCGAGCGCCCTCGGCTCCACCAACCGGCATCGGCCCATCCTCATCCCTGCGTCACCGCGATCAGACACCGCTCCGATGAAGACGGTAATACGTGCGGAGGCCCGCGCGCGGGCCCTTAGGCACCGAACTCCTCGGACGAAGGTCCTACAAACGGATAATTCTCCTCATCTGCGGAGCAAAGCGCCTGATCGCAGCGGGTGTGCGCGTGGTTCCCACGAGCCACGGAACCTTTCCGAATTCACGGCCTCCGGTCCGCCCAGGGACGGGCGAGCTCGAACGCGCGGCAGGCCTCCAGCACCCGGGCGTCGGCGTGCCGGGGCCCGACCACCTGGAGGCCCACCGGCAGCCCCGCCGCCGTGAAACCGCACGGCACGCTCGCCGCGGGCTGCTGGGTCATGTTGAACGGGTAGCTGAACCCCGCCCACGAGGTCCACCGCTCCCCGGCCAGACGCGGCGGCGACTCCAGCCCGGCCTCGAACGCCGCGACCGGCGTCGCCGGGGTGAGCAGCAGGTCGTAGGCGTCGTGGAAGCGGCCCATCCGGGCACCCATCTCCATCCGCAGCGCCATGGCGGTCAGGTAGTCCTGCGCCGAGTAGGTCAGCCCCTCCTCGACGATCTCCCGCAGGCCGGGGTCGAGCAGGTCCCGCTGGCGGTCCGTGAGCCGGTCCGTGGCCTTGGCGGCGCCGGAGTACCACAGCACGTGGAACTCCTCCCGGGAGTCGGGCAGGCCGGGGTCGGCCTCCTCCACCCGGGCGCCCAGCGCCTCGAACGCGGCCGCCGCCTCGGCGACCGCCGCGGCCACCTCCGGGTCCACGTCCAGACCGCCCATGGTGGGGCTGTAGGCGATCCGCATGCCCCGCACCAGCCGATCGGCGTCGGTGCGCAGGCGCACGTCGCCGAGGCCGGGCGCGGGCGGCGCCAGCGCGGCCCAGTCGCGCACGTCGGCCCGGGCCATGACCTCCAGCATCAGCGCCATGTCGCCCACCGTGCGGGCCAGCGGCCCGGTGTGCGCGAGCGACCCGAAGGGGCTGGCCGGGTAGTGCGGCACCAGCCCCCACGTGGGCTTGATCCCGCACACGCCGGTGAAGCTGGCCGGGATGCGGATCGAACCGCCCCCGTCGGTCCCGGTGGACAGCGGGGCCATCCCGGCGGCGACGGCCGCCGCGGACCCGCCGCTGGAGCCGCCCGGCGTGGTGGACAGGTCCCACGGGTTGCGGGTGACACCGGTGAGCGGGCCGTTGGTGACGCCCTTCCAGGCCAGCTCGGGCGTGGTCGTCTTGCCCACGAACACCGCGCCGCTCTCGCGCAGCCGGGCCACCGCCGGGGAGTCCTCCTCCCAGGGCCCCTCCTGGGAGCTGGTGACCGACCCCTTCAGGGTGGGCCACCCCCGGGTGAGGTGGACGTCCTTGACCGAGACCGGCACCCCGTCCAGGGCTCCGGAGGGCTCGCCGCGCCGCCACCGCTCGGCGGAGGCGCGGGCGGCCTCGCGGGCCTCGTCCGGGCGCACCAGGCAGAACGCGTTGAGCGCCGGGTTGTCCCGCTCGATGCGCTCCAGGACGGAGTCGGCGGCCTCCACCGGGGACAGCTCCCCGGCGGCGTAGGCCGCGAGCAACTGCTCGGCGGACAGGTCGGCCGGCCCGGAGGGTCCGCCGGAGCGCGCCTGCGGAACCGCGGTCGCCCCCGGGGCGCCCCCGGCCGCGCTCGCGTCCTCGGTCCCGGCCCGGTCGGAACGGATCGTCACTTCAGCCTCCCGTGTCACGCCATCAGGGGTCAGCCGGGCACGTAGCCGCGGCTCTTGTCGACCACGTTGAGCAGTTCCCGCCCGTCCAGGTAACGGGCGAGGTTGTCGAGGAACAGGTCCATGAGGTCACCGCGCCAGCCGACGACGTCGCCCGACATGTGCGGCGAGACCACCGACCCGGGCAGCCCCCACAGCGGGGAGACCGCCTTGAGGGGCTCGTCCTCGAACACGTCCAGCGCGGCGCCCGCGATGACGCGGTGCTCCAGGGCCGCGGCCAGGTCGGCCTCGACCACGATGGGGCCGCGCGCCACGTTGACCAGCCGCGCGGTGGGTTTCATCAACCCCAGGAAGCGGCGGTCGACCAGCCCCCGGGTGGCGTCGGTGAGCGGAGCGGCGACCACCACGTAGTCGGCCCCGGGGAGTTCGCCGGCCAGGGTCGGGGCGCCGTCGGCTCCGCGCTCGGCCAGGCTGGACTCGACCACGGAGCCGAAGTCGGGGTCGCCGCCGCGCGCGCGGCTGCCGGAGGCGCTCACGCGCATGCCGACCGCAGTCAGCTTGCGGGCGATGTGGCGGCCGATCGGCCCGGTCCCGACCACGAGGGCCCGCTTGCCGGACACGCGCTCGGTCTCCCGGTGTTCCCAGCGGTGCTCGCGCTGGTGCTCCCAGGTCTGCTGGAAGCCCTTGGCGAAGGCGATGACCTGGCCGAGCACGTACTCGGCGATGGGCTCGTCGAAGACCCCGCGCGAGTTGGTGACCACCGCCGGGCTCTCCACCAGGCCGGGGAACATGAGGTTGTCCACCCCGGCGGTGGCGGCGTGCACCCAGGCCGGGGAGTCGGCCTTGGGCCAGGCGGAGGCCAGCGCCTCGGTGAACAGGTCCCACACCAGCAGCGCGTGCGCCCCGGGCAGCCTGGCGGGGAGTTCGTCGGCGGTGGCGTAGACGACCTCGCCGAGCCGGGGATGGTCGTCCATCCGCTCGCGGCCGGGCGGGAGATCGTCGCCGTGGAGGACGAGGAGTCTCGGTCGGTCGGGCGGGATGAGGCTGTTCACGGGCGTGCACTCTCCGGTTGGCGACTGTGGTTCAGAGAGGTCGTCGGGGACGGATCGCCCTGCACGGGAAACGCTAGGGAGCCCACATAGGATTGTCAACAATCCACAAATGGACTGTTCCACCCGAAACCCGGGCCTCTCATACCACCTCTGACCTGCCCGGGATACCCACTCGCACCGGGGTTATTGCCGCATCGGGGTTGTGGACCCTAGGATTGTCAACAATCGACAGCCCCGACGGCGGGGGTGTTCCCGCAGGTCCCGCTGCCCGACGTCGAAGGGACTACCCACTTGCCCCGGTACATGACCATCACCCTGCCCAGGCGCGGGGTCTCGTGCGTCGCCGAACTCCTGGACAAGGACGCTCCCCGCACCTGTGAGGCGGTCTGGAACGCCCTGCCGCAGGGCGACGCGGTCCAGCACGCCAAGTACGCGCGCAACGAGGTCTACACGATGGTGCCGCGGTTCGCCGAGGCCGAGCCCGGCCAGGAGAACCCCACCGTCACCCCGATCCCCGGCGACGTCGTCTACTTCTCCTTCGACGGGGGCATGCTCGACCGCGCCTTCAAGGAGGACAAGGGGATCGGCCACCTGCCCGGCGTCATCGACCTCGCCCTCTTCTACGGGCGCAACAACCTGCTCCTCAACGGCGACGTCGGCTGGGTGCCCGGCAACGTGTTCGCCGCCGTCGTCGAGAACCTGCCCGCCATGGCCGAGGCCTGCGACGACGTCTGGCGCTCGGGCAGCGTCGGCGAGCGCCTGGTGTACGAGCGCCTGGAGCGCTGACCGGCCCGCGAGCCGCCACGACCGCGCCCACGGGCGGCCCACCGGCCCGGCGCGGAGCGACCGCGTCCCCGCGGGGACGGCAACGACAACGAACATCCGGGAGGTGAGTGACCGATGCGGACCGACGTAGAGCACACGAACGGCGCCGGCGCGCAGCAGCAGGTCGTCGAACTGGCCGCGAGCACGCGGACGCCGTGGCAGGCGGGAGTAGGCGTCATCGCGCCCTACGACTTCGCGCTCGACCGCGAACTCTGGCGCTGGACGCCCGACGACGTCTCGCTGCACGTCACGCGGTTGCCGTACGTACACGTACCGGTGACGGTCGACCAGGCCGCCGCCCTGTGCCGGGAGGAGCACGTGGACCCGGCGGTCCGCGCGCTGCTCGCCCCCGAGCCCCTGGCCATCGGGTACGCGTGCGCCTCGGGCAGCTTCGTGCACGGCGCCCGGGGCGAACGGCGCCTGCACGGGGCCATGGTGGGAGCCGGGGCGCCCACCGCCGTCACCACGTCCGGGGCGCTGGTCCAGGCCCTGGGGGCGCTCGGCGCAGACAGGATCGCCGTCGTCACGCCCTACGTGGACAGCGTGACCGACCGGCTCCTGGCCTACCTGGCCGAGCACCGCGTCGCCGTGACCTCCAGCGTGGGTCTGGGCCTGCTCAGCCACATCTGGCGGGTGACCTACGCCGAGGTGTCCGAGGCGGTGCACTCGGTGGACCGCCCCGACGCCCAGGCCGTGTTCATCAGCTGCACCAACGTGCTCACCTACGACATCATCGCGCCCCTGGAACGCGAGCTGGGCAAACCGGTGATCGCGGCCAACCAGGTGACCATGTGGGCCGTGATGAGGGCGGCGGGCCGCCAGGCCGTGGCCCACGGGCAGAGCCTGATCGACGTCGCCGCAACGAGTGCCGCGTGATGCGCGGGACGTGACACGAAGGAGAGCCACTTGACTTCTCTCCCAGCTGAAGCGGGGAGGTTCCTCCCCGGTCTGAAGGCCGGAGTCCCTTCGGAAGGACTGACATGACCCGCGTCGGATTCCTCTACCCCGGCTTCAGCGCCGAGGACGACTACAAGGCCTTCGAGGGCCTGCTCGGTGGGGGCGTCGAGCTCCCAGTGGTGCACACGCTCATGCGCGAGGACGCCCACCGGGTGGACGCCCTGCTCGACGTCGGCGGCGAGGACGTGCTCGCCAGAGGCGCCCAGGAGCTGGCCGTGATGGAGGTGGAGGCCGCGGTGTGGGCCTGCACCAGCGGCAGCTTCGTGTTCGGCTGGGAGGGCGCCCGCAGACAGGTCGCGGGGGTGCGCCGGCACACGGGCGCGCCTTCGTCGAGCACCTCGTTCGCCTTCGTGCACGCGCTGAGCCAACTGCGCGTCTCGCGGGTGGCGATCGCCGCCACCTACCCCGACGACGTCGCCCAGAGGTTCGTGGAGTTCCTCACCGAGGCGGGGGTGACCGTGCTGTCGCTGGCCAGCCACGGCATCGCCACCGCCGCCGAGGTCGGCGACCTGGATCCCGACGACGTCCTGGACTTCGTCGTCTCCAACGACCACCAGCGAGCCGAGGCCGTCCTGGTGCCGGACACCGCCCTGCACAGCGCCCACCTCATCGAGCCCCTGGAGGCGCTGCTGGGCAAGACCGTGCTCACCGCCAACCAGGTGAGCGTGTGGGAGGGCCTGCGCCTGGCGGGGGCGACCGCGAGCCGGGGCTCAGGGCCGGGCATGCTGTTCCGCTCGGGTTCGGCCGCGGTCAACAGCGTCCTGGCGTCCCGTTAACCTCGACGACGCGCCCGCCGCGCGTCCCGTCACCGATCCGAGAGGAGGGCGGCCATGCCCGCCCCAGGCCAGCTCAGACCCGTGCCCCGGCGATCCACCGCCGAACTGATCGCCGACCAGCTTCGGTCCGCGATCATGTACGGCTCGCTCGCGCCGGGGGACCAGCTCGGCGAGTCCGAGCTGGCGGGCCAGCTCGGGGTGAGCCGCGGCCCCCTGCGCGAGGCAATGCAGCGCCTGGTGCAGGAGGGGCTGCTGCGCAGTGAACGGCACAGGGGGCTGTTCGTGCGCGAACTCACGCCCGCGGACGTGCACGACGTCTACGTCGCCCGGCTCGCCGTCGAGCGGACCGCGTGCGAGCTGATCATGCGCGGCAACCGGGGCGAGGCCGTCGCCCGCCTCACCCCGGCCGTGGAGCGGCTGGCCGCCGCGGCGGCCGGCCGCGACCGCAACGCCATGAGCGACGCCGACCAGGCCTTCCACCAGACCCTCGTCAGCTGCGCGGGCAACAGCCGCCTGGAGCGCATGGCGCAGACGCTGCTGGTGGAGACCCGGATGTGCCTGACGGTGATGCAGGACGTGTACCCGGAACCGGAGGAGCTCCTGGACGAGCACCGCCGCATCCTGGACGCGATCGTGGACGGGGCGGAGGAGGAGCTGCTGCGCCTGATCGAGGCGCACATGGTGGACACGGTCGCGCGCATCAACGGCGGGGGCGGGGAGCCCGGCCCCGAGGCCTAGGCTGTGTTCTCCCGAACCTCCGCTCCGCTCGGGTCAGTGCTCGGCACCCCTGAGGGCGGGGACCCCGCCGTGCGCCTCGCCACCTCCCGGCGGCACGGGAGAACGTTCGGAGAACGGACCCCGGGGCTCCCGCGGGGCCCGGGCGTGCCGTCCGATCACTCCCGCAGCCGGTACCTGGCCAGGATGCGCTCCCTGGCCTCCTCGAAGCTCATCTCACCGCGCGCGATCCGCTCCAGGTCCGCCCGCGCCTCCGGCGACGGTTCACCGCCCGCCGCCCTGACCGAGGCCAGGGCGGCGGCGGTGTCGCCGTCGTCGTGGATCCGTGTGCCCATGGGGCGAGCGTAGGCGGTGCCGCGCCCGAGGCACAGTCGAACCCCCGGATCGCCCGGAGATCCGGTCAGATTCCGCCGATGCCGACGTACTTGGTCTCCAGGAACTCGTCGATGCCGACCCGGCCGCCCTCACGGCCCAGACCGGAGTGCTTGACCCCGCCGAAGGGCGCGGCCGGGTTGGAGACCACGCCCTGGTTGAGGCCGACCATGCCGGTCTCCAGGTTCTCGCTTACCCGCAGCGCCCGGTTGAGGTCGCGGGTGTAGACGTAGCTGACCAGGCCGTACTCGGTGTCGTTGGCGGCCCGCAGCACCTCGTCCTCCGTGTCGAAGGGCAGCACGGGGGCCACCGGGCCGAAGATCTCGGTGGTGGACAACTCGGCTTCGAAGGGCACGTCGGCGAGCACGGTGGGCTTGTAGAAGTGGCCCGGACCGTCGCCGGGGCCGCCGCCGACCAGCACGCGGGCGCCCTTGCCCACGGCGTCGTCCACCAGGCCCTGCACCTTGTCGCGGGCCTTGTCGTCGATGAGCGGGCCCACGTCGACGCCCTCGTCCACACCGCGGCCCAGGCGCAGCGCGCCCATGCGGCGGCTGAGGCGCTCGGCGAACTCCTCGGCGATGCCCGCCTGGGCGTAGATGCGGTTGGCGGCGGTGCAGGCCTCGCCGATGTTGCGCATCTTGGCGAGCATCGCGCCGTCCACCGCGGCGTCCATGTCGGCGTCGTCGAAGACCAGGAAGGGCGCGTTGCCGCCCAGTTCCATGGAGGTGCGCAGGACCTGCCCGGCGCTCTGTTCGAGGAGCTTGCGGCCCACGGCGGTGGAGCCGGTGAAGGAGACCTTGCGGATGCGCCCGTCGCTGAGCAGGGGTTCGGTGACCGAACCCGGGTCCGTGGTGGGGATGACGCTGAGTACGCCCTCGGGGAGCCCGGCCTCGGAGAGGACGCCCGCCAGGGCGAGGGCGGACAGGGGCGTCTGGTGGGCGGGCTTGAGGATCATGGTGCACCCCGCGGCGATGGCGGGGCCGATCTTTCGAGTGCCCATCGCCATGGGGAAGTTCCAGGGGGTGATGAGCATGCAGGGACCGACCGCCTGGCGCATGACCAGGAAGCGGGACTTGCCGTCGGGCGAGGTGGAGAACCCCCCCTCGATGCGCACGGCCTCCTCGGAGAACCAGCGCAGGAACTCGGCGGCGTAGGCGATCTCGCCCCGCGCCTCGGCCAGGGGCTTGCCCATCTCCAGGGTCATCAGGACCGCCAGGTCCTCCCGGCGCTCCATGAGCAGCTCGTATCCCCGGTACAGGATCTCGCCGCGGTCCCTGGGCGCCGTGCGCATCCAGTCGGCCTGGGCCCGGTGCGCCGCGTCCAGGGCGTCGAGCGCGTCCTCCTTCCCCGCGTCCGCGACCTCGCAGAGAACCTCGCGGGTGGAGGGGTCCTCCACCTCGAAGGCGTTCCCGGAGGCGGCGTCGCGCCACGTCCCGCCGATGAACAGCCTCTTGTCCACCTGCGCGACGACCCGTGCTTCCTGATCCGACATGTTCGCTACTCCCCGGTCGAGATTCGGCCTGTGGTCAGAACTGCCCAACGTGCGCCCACTGGACACCGTCGCCGCACGGATGTTTCCATAGCAGCGTCGATTGTCAACAATCCTACGGAACACGCGACACGGAATCGAGGCATCGCATGGCGGAGCTCTCCCCGATCCTCAAACAGGCGACACCGGTCGTCGCCGCCCGAGGCGAGGGCGCCTACATCTACGACGAGGACGACCGCCGCTATCTCGACTTCACCGCCGGCATCGGCGTCACCAGCACCGGCCACTGCCACCCCCGCGTCGTGGCCGCCGCGCAGGAGCAGGTGGGGACCCTGGTGCACGGCCAGTACACCACCGTGATGCACCGGCCGCTGCTGCGGCTCACCGAGCGGCTGGGAGAGGTGCTGCCCGCCGGGCTCGACCGGCTGTTCTACGTGAACTCCGGCAGCGAGGCCGTCGAGGCCGCCCTGCGGCTGGCCCGGCAGGCGACCGGACGGCAGAACGTCGTCGTGTTCCAGGGGTCCTTCCACGGGCGCACCATGGGCGCCGCGTCGCTGACCACGTCCGGCGTCAAGATCCGGGCGGGCATCGGCCCGCTGGTGCCCGGCGTGGCGGTCTCGCCGTTCCCGTACGCCTACCGGCTGGGCGTGTCCGAGGCCGACGCGGTCGCGTACGCGCTGCGCGAGCTGGACTACCTGTTCGCCACGGTCACCTCTCCCAAGGACACGGCCGCCGTGTTCATCGAGCCGGTGCTGGGCGAGGGCGGCTACGTGCCGGTGCCCGAGGCCTTCCTCCAGGGGCTGCGCGAACGCGCCGACCAGCACGGGTTCCTGCTGGTCGCGGACGAGGTGCAGACCGGTTTCGGGCGCACGGGCACGTTCTGGGGCCACGAGCCCTCGGGCATCCGGCCGGACGTGGTCATCACGGCCAAGGGGCTGGCCAGCGGCTTCCCGCTGTCGGCGATCGCCGCCCCCGCCGCGATCATGGAGAAGGCCTGGCCTGGCTCCCAGGGCGGGACCTACGGCGGCAACGCGGTGTCCTGCGCCGCCGCCCTGGCGACCCTGGACGTGATCCAGGAGGAGGGCCTGGTGGAGAACGCCGCACGCATGGGCGAGCGGCTGCGGCTGGGCCTGGAGAAGGTGGCGGAGGCCAACCCGGTCATCGGCGACGTGCGCGGCCGGGGGCTGATGCTCGGCAACGAGTTCACCGCCGCGGACGGGACGCCGGACGGCGCCACCGCGCTGCGCGCCCAACAGGCCGCGGCCCGGCACGGGCTCCTGCTGCTCACCTGCGCCCCCGACGGGAACGTGGTGCGGATGATCCCGCCGCTCATCGTCGACGGCGACCAGGTCGACAGCGCGGTGTCGCTGTGGGCCGCCGCCGTGGAGGAGGCCGTCGCGGGCTGAGGCGGAACTCGTGACCTCCGCCCCGGTACGGATTCCGTGCCGGGGCGGTAACGTGCGGTGCGGACCCCCGAGAAACCGCGCGTCCAAAACGCGTGTCCGAAACGGAGGGGCCGAGCGCGGCGAACCGCACGCGAGAGGAGCCGAACCAGTGTCGGACAGCCGGTGGAAGGCCGCGGACAGCACGCGCGGGGGCGCACGTCCCGTCCTGGACCCCTCACTGCCTCCCCGCCTCTCCGGAAGGCTCAGGAAGCACCTGCCCTTCCTGCGCTCGAAGCGGGCCTGGGCCAAGCAGCCCCGGCTCCCGAACCGGACGCGCATGGCGGCGGGCGGGACCGCCGTGGCCGCGCTGAGCCTCCTCTGGGCACTGGTCAGCGGCCCCCTCCTGGTGTGGTCGGTCCCCCTGTACTTCCTGGGCCTGCTCGCGCAGGCCGCGGTCGTGGGCGCCGCCGGGCTCGCCGTCACCCGCGTGCGGCCGAGGTCCCTGCTTCCGCGGTGGCTGTCGCGGACATCGCGGCGCCGGTCCTGGCAGGCGTTCTCCCTGACCTTCGTGCCCGCCACCCTGACGAGCTGGTGCCTCGCCCTGGCGGGCCCGGAGTGGGCCTTCAACCTCTACTGGTTCGTGCCGGGCGCGGTGTACGCGGCCGCCGCCCTGTGGGCCGGGTGGTGGTGGCCCCGGGGCGACCGGCTGGCGGCGGCGCACGCGGACCGCTACCTGGTGCCCGCGAACCTGGGCCGGCAGGGCGCCCGCCTGCTGCTGGACGTGCAGAGGACGATCGGGACCGTCGAGGAGGCCGACCTGCGGCTGGGCGACTCCTTCGACGCGGCACAACCCCTGTCGGTCCTGCGCGCCGAGGAGTGGCGGATCGCCTCGCTGCTGCACCGGCACGAGCGGATCAGGGAGGAGTACGTTGCGGACTCCCGCGACGCCGTCTCGGAGCGGGTGCTCGCCGTGCTGGACCAGCAGCACGAACGGCACGAGGCCGTGTACCGCGAGCTGGCGGCCCGGGTGGACGCTATCCGCGGCTACGGCGCGTCCGTCGAGGAGGCGCTGGCCGCGCACACCGAGTGGGAGCAGGTCCAAAGGGTCGAGGAGCGCCAGCGCGAGCTGGACCTGCTCCTCGTCCAGGTGGACTCCGACGGCGGCAACGCCGACCAACTGCACGGCGAGGCCCTGAACGCGCGCGCCGTCAGGGAGACCAGGGACGAGCTGATCGACCGGATGCTGGAGGCGGGCAGCTCCCTGGAGTCCGGGGCAGCCGGGTCGGACGAAGCCGCCCTGCCGACGGAGACCGCCGAGGGCGCGAGGGCGTAGCCCGGGAGTCGCGGAACCCCCGTGAACCCCGGCCTACCGAGGGGAGAACTTCTGCTGACGCTCATCAGCCGAAAACGTTCACCAGCAGAGCCGAAAATCATTCGACCAAAGAGTGACATGAATCACATGGCAACTTTGTTACCAGTGAGAACACGAGAACGCCCCGGACGGATCGTGACCACGGGTTGACGCGGCGCTTCGGGGATCGTCAGATTGGGCGCGTCTTACCAGCCCCTCCAGTGAGGCGACCCCCATGATCGACCGAAGACTGTTCCTCGGCGGCGCATCGCTCGCCACCGTCGGCACCCTGCTCGTCACGAGCGGTTGCTCCCGCGCGGAGAGCAACGGCGAACTCACCTCGGGCGGCGGTCAGGCCGGCGCCCTTCCGGTGAGGGTCTCCAACGAGACCGGGGCCTTCCCCGACAGCGAGATCCGAGCCTACGTCGTGGGCACCGACCTGACCACGAACACGCAGTCCTGGGTCGACGCCGACGGCGTCGCGCACCCGGTCGCGGAGTCCGACAACACCGACGAGGGATTCACCGACTACTCGATCCCGCTGGACTCCGTCAGCGAGCTGACCCTGCCGTTCATGTCCGGCCGGGTGTACTTCGCCCTCGGCGGCAAGCTCCGCTTCAAGGTAGTCACCGACGGCAACGGCAGACCGGCGCTCCAGTACCCGGCGGGCTGGGTCGAGTCCGACCCCAGCCACGGGGTGCTCCACGACACCGTGGAGTTCACCCACAACGAGACCGGCATGTACTGCAACACCAGCATGGTGGACCAGTTCAGCGTGCCGCTGGCAATCCGCCTCCGGGGCGAGGCCGACCAGACCACCGGAGCGTTCGAGCCGGGCGGCCGCGACGCGGTCTTCGCCGCGCTCTCCGCCGACCCCGTCTTCTCGTCGCTCGTGCTGCGCGAGGGGGAACTCGTCATCGCCCCCGGGCACGGGCTGGACGCCGGGCTGTTCCCGGCCGACTACTACGACTCCTACATCGACCGGGTCTGGGAGCGCTACAGCACCACCGACCTGCGCGTCACCACCAACGCCGGGACCTTCACCGGCCGCGTGGACGGCTCGGGCAACCTCGTCTTCGACGGCGGCGTGGCCCCGATCCCCAAGCCCTCCACCCGCGACGTCTTCTTCTGCGACGGCGCACTGGCGGCCCCCAACGACGGCATCACCGGTCCGGTGGCCGCGATCCTGGGGGCGGCGTTCAACCGCTCGACCCTGCTGGACACCGCCGAGCACCCGGTCACCGACCCCGCGGCGTTCTACAACCACGAGACCACCAACCGCTACGCGGCGGTCTTCCACGAGAACACCGTGGACGGCAAGGCCTACGGCTTCGCCTTCGACGACGTGTCGAACTTCGCCTCCTACGTCCAGGACCACGCGCCGGTTTCCCTCGACGTGACCCTGACCGCGTTCTAGCGCCTCCCGGGCCGGGGTCCTCCGACCGGAGGCCCCGGCCCGGGAGGCGCTAGAACGCGG